>REDK01000152.1 GCA_007693535.1 Chromatiaceae bacterium | reverse complement strand
TGAACGTGGTCGGCGACCTGTTCGGCGAGGGCAAGATGTTCCTGCCGCAGGTGGTTAAATCAGCGCGGGTGATGAAGAAGGCGGTGGCCTATCTGGAGCCCTATCTCGCGGCCGAGAAGAGCGCCGGTCAGACTCAGGGCCGCATCCTGCTCGCTACGGTCAAGGGCGATGTCCACGACATCGGCAAGAACATCGTCGGCGTCGTACTCCAGTGCAACAACTACGACGTGATCGACCTCGGCGTGATGGTACCGGCCAACCGCATCCTGGAGGAGGCACGCGCAGTCAATGCCGATATCATCGGCCTGTCCGGTCTGATCACCCCATCCCTGGACGAGATGGTCCATGTCGCCAAGGAAATGCAGCGGCTGGGCTTTACCATCCCGCTGCTAATCGGCGGAGCCACCACCTCCAAGCTGCATACCGCGGTGAAGATCGAACCTCAGTACGAACATCCCGTGGTGCACGTCAAGGATGCCTCACGAGCGGTAGGCGTGGCCGGCGCACTGCTCTCTGCCGAGATGAAGGAGCGCTATGTTGCCGGTATTCGCGCCGACTATACTGAGGTGCGCAGTCGCCGCGCCGCCCGCGACGAGGCCCGCAGTCTGCTGCCGTTGCCACAGGCTCAGGCCAACCGCATCCCGCTCGACTGGGCCGGCTATACGCCGCCAGTACCGGCTAGGCCTGGGGTGCAGGTATTCGAGCAGATCCCACTGGCCGAGATCGCCGAGTACATCGACTGGACCTTCTTCTTCCATGCCTGGGAATTGCGCGGACGCTTTCCGCAGATCCTGGATGATCCCGAGAAGGGAACCGAGGCACGCCACCTGTATGCCGATGCCCAGGCCATGCTGAAGCGGGTGATCACCGAGGAATGGCTCGCGGCCCGCGCCGTGATCGGCCTGTTTCCAGCGAATGCCGTCGGCGATGACATCGTCGTCTACACGGATGACGCCCGCCACGAGACCCAGCTCATCTTCCATTGCCTGCGCAAACAATCCAAACAGCCGGCCGGCAAATACAACGAGTGCCTGGCCGATTTCATCGCCCCCGCCGATAGTGGCCAGGCCGATTGGATCGGTGGCTTCGCCTGCACGGCTGGCATTGGCATCGATGCCCATACCGAGCGCTTCGAGGCCGCGGGTGACGATTATTCCGCCATCCTGCTCAAGGCGCTGGCGGACCGGCTCGCCGAAGCACTCGCCGAACTGCTGCATCGGCGTGTGCGCATGCGTCACTGGGGCTATATGCCGGACGAGACACTCAACAACGAGGCGCTGATTGCCGAGCAATACCGCGGCATCCGCCCGGCCATGGGCTATCCCGCCTGCCCCGATCACACCGAGAAGGACCTGCTCTGGGAATTGCTCGATGTCGAGCGCAACACCGGCATCTGGCTGACCGAGTCCAAGGCCATGTTCCCCACCGCGGCGGTGTCCGGACTCTATTTCAGTCATCCCGCTAGCCGGTATTTCGCGGTGGGCAAGATTAATCGTGATCAGGTTGCCGATTACGCCCGCCGCAAGGGCATGGCAGTGCGCGAGCTAGAGCGCTGGCTAGCGCCGAATCTGGCCTATGAGCCGGAATAAAACTGGCCCCGCCCACCACCCGCCGGCAACGCCGCCAGCGGGAGCTGACCAACCGCTGAGCAGCCGCCTGACCATTGGCGGGTCCGCGGCCCGGGGTGGCGGCAATCGCACCGTTGCCCGGCCCTCAATCAGGAGACACTGAGTGCGTCAGGGCGTCCTGAGCACCGGCCGATAGCGGGCATTGGTAGCCTCGCCACGTCATCCAGCGGCGCTAGGGCCGCCACCTCTCAAGCGCGTCTCAGCGAGTGCCCAACTCCGGTCGCGCCGCGCGATCCCAAATCCCCAAACAAAGCCAGCCTGAGGTGGCGACCGCCAGCCCGTCGCCATGATCCTAATGGCGTCCGCTATTGGCCGACGCGCGATCGCCGCCAGTCCACCGCCATGCGTGATGGAGCACTGATCCAGGCAATACCGCGGCGCCGCATTGCCTTGACAGCGGTAGTGGCGTCTGTCTACGCTGGCAGTCAAGTCCCGACCCGCCATTTTTCCCTGGCAAACCCGCCTGCACCCCGTCTATCACCCGCATTATTATCCCGAGGCTGCAGAATCATGACGGATTATTTCGAGAATCAGACCTACGACGAGATCCGGGTCGGGCAGACGGCTGAAATGCAGCGCACCCTGACCCGCGACGATATCGCCTTGTTCAGCAAGGTCTCAGGTGATCTCAACCCGACCCATGTGGATGCCGAATACGCCCGCGCCCGCGGGGCCAAGGGTGTGGTCGGCCACAGCCTTTGGGCCACGAACCTGATCTCCAGCCTGCTGGCCAATGTGCTGCCGGGGCCAGGCACGGTCTATCGCGCCCAAGATGCCAGTTTTCATCGTCAGATCGCCCTTGGCGATACTCTCACCGCGCGCATCCGCGTCGTCGAGAAACAGCCGGAGCGACTCGTGGCCTTCGACTGCGAGGTCAGCAATCAGGACGGACAGCAGGTGATGACCGGGCGCGCGCTCGTGCTGGCCCCGCAGGAGAAGGAGCGCATCGCGGTGCCAACGATGGCCGAGATCTCGGTGCGCCACCACGACAGCTTTCATCTGCTGTTCGAGCAGGTCGCACAGCTTGCGCCGATCCCCACCGCCGTGGTCCATCCAGTCGATCAGGTCTCCCTGCAGGGGGCGATCGAGTCGGCCGAAAGCAACTTAATCGTGCCCATCCTGGTCGGACCGGAGGCGCGCATCCGCGCCGTTGCCGAGGCACATGGCATCGGTCTCGGCAAGATCCGCATCATCGACATGCCCCACAGCCATGCCGCCGCCGAGCAGGCCGTGGCCCTGGTCCGGGCCGGCGAGGCGGAGGTGCTGATGAAGGGCAGCCTGCATACCGACGAAATCCTGAGCGCGGTACTGAACAAGGCCACCGGGATCCGCACCGAGCGGCGCGTCAGTCATATCTTTGTGATGGATGTGCCGACCTATCCACGCTTGCTGCTGGTCTCGGATGCAGCGGTGAATATCGCACCGGACCTTGCTGCCAAGGCCCACATCTGCCAGAACGCCATCGATCTGGCCCACACCTTCGGTGTCGAGGCGCCCAAGGTGGCGGTCCTCTCCGCCGTGGAGACGGTGCGCCCGAAGATTCAATCCACTCTGGATGCCGCCGCCCTGTGCAAGATGGCCGACCGCGGCCAGATCACCGGCGGAATCATCGACGGCCCGCTGGCCATGGACAACGCGATCAACCTGGAGGCGGCGCGCATCAAGCAGATCGACTCGCCGGTCGCCGGGGTCGCCGATGTTCTAATCGTACCCGACCTGGAGGCCGGCAATATCCTGGCCAAGCAACTGATCTATCTGGCAAATTCAGAGGCTGCCGGAGTCGTGCTTGGGGCGCGGGTACCGATCGTGCTGACCTCTCGCTCCGACAGCATACGCGCCCGCCGCGCCTCAGCTGCCACCGCCGTGCTGCACGCCCATGCCATCCGCCGCGGCATGCATCAGCCGACCTATTGAGGCCCGGCCGATCGGCATCGGCAGCAAGCCCGGTCAGTAACGGTCGTCCGGGCTGTCACCGCGCTCCCGGCCGCCTCTGCAGCAACCATTGCCGGTAAGCCCCTATGACTGCGACCTCTCAGCAACCCGCGGATCTCGGCGCCCTCATCCTGACCCTGAACGCCGGCTCCTCGAGCATCAAGTTTGCCCTCTACAGCGTTGCCGACGGCGACCTCGTGCTGACCGCCAAGGGCCAGGTGGAAGGGATCGGCACCGCCCCTCGCTTTCTCGCCAAGGCGGCCGACGGCACCCGCCTGGCCGAGAGCTATTGGGAGCCGGTCGAGGCCGGCTTCGGCCATGCCCGCGCCTTGCGCCAGATCTGGCATTGGCTCGTCGAGACTGCCGCCGACGAGCGCATCATCGCCGTGGGGCATCGCGTCGCCCATGGCGGCGAGCGCTATGCCGATCCGGTGCTGATCGACCCCAAGGTGACCGAGGACCTGGCCGCCCTGATCCCGCTAGTGCCGCTGCATCAGCCAAACAACCTGGCCGCGATTCGTGCCGTGGCCACCGATCTGCCCGACCTGCCTCAGGTGGCCTGTTTCGATACCGGCTTCCATCGTGGGCGGCCGCTGGTCAGCGAGCAATTCGCCCTGCCCCGTGCCCTGCTCGACCGCGGCCTAAAACGCTACGGGTTTCATGGCCTATCCTATGAGTTTATCGTTGCCCAGCTGCGCGAACTGGCACCGGACCTGGCCACCGGGCGCGTCGTGGTCGCCCATCTCGGCAGCGGCTGCAGCATGAGCGCGCTGCGCGATGGGCGCAGCATTGAGACCACGATGAGCTTCTCGGCCCTGGACGGGCTGCCCATGGGGACCCGCTGCGGGACGCTCGACCCGGGCGTGCTGCTTTACCTGATGCGCGAGGACGGCCTGGGCGTAAACGATCTGGAACGGCTGCTCTACCAGGAATCCGGCCTGCTCGGTCTGTCGGGCATCAGTAACGATCTGCGCGACCTGAAGGCCAGCACCGCGCCGACAGCGGCAGCGGCGATCGATTACTTCATCTATCGCATCGGCCAACACCTGGGCGCACTCTGCGCCACCATCGGTGGACTCGATGCCCTGATCTTCACCGCCGGTATCGGCGAGAACGATCCCGACACCCGCGCCCGGATCTGTGCCAACGCCGCCTGGCTCGGTATCGCCATCGATGCCGCTGCCAATGCCCGCGGCGACGGCTGCATCAGCCCACCCGGTCAGACCCCATCGGTCTGGGTCATTCCCACCGACGAGGAACGCATGATCGCCCGGCATACCCTGGCCGTGGTCGGCGCAGCGGGCCTGCCCGCAGCCTGAACCGTTGCCGCCAGCGGCCGCTGCCGACCCGCTCGGCCGTCCTTCACCCAACCGGTCCGCCCCGCCGGACCAGGACTCATCGCATGCTTGACCAAGACTATTTCTCCCTCGCCGGCAAGAAGGGTCTGATCATCGGCATCGCCAACGAGCACTCCATCGCCTATGGCTGTGGGCGCGCCTTTCGCAGCCTGGGTGCCGAACTAGCGGTCACCTATGCCAGCGAACGCTCGCGCCCGTTCGTCGCCCCCTGCGCCGAGGCCCTCGGGGCGGATCTCTTCATGCCCTGCGACGTGACCAAGGACGGTGAACTGGAGGCGGTCTTCGCCGCCATCGACGAGCGCTGGGGGCGGCTCGATTTCGCTGTCCATTCCATCGCCTTTGCCCCCAAGGAGGATCTGCAGGGACGGCTGGTGGACAGTTCCATGAGCGGATTCGGGCTGGCCGTGGATATCTCGGCCCATTCCTTCCTGCGCATGGCCCGCCTGGCCGAACCGCTGATGACCGACGGCGGTTCCCTGTTCGCCATGACCTTCTACGGTTCCGAGAAGGTCACCAAGACCTACAACCTGATGGGACCGATTAAGGCGGCCCTGGAGGCGGCGGTGCGCTATACCGCGGCCGAACTCGGCCCCAAGGGCATCCGTGCCTATGCCGTCTCGCCGGGTCCGATGCAAACCCGTGCCGCCTCCGGCCTCAAGGGATTCGATGAGCTGGTGGCAGAGGCGACGCAGAAGTCGCTGCTTGGCCGGCTGCCCGAGATCGACGACATCGGGGCCCTGACCGCGCTACTGGCGACCCGCACCGGGACCATGCTGACCGGCCAGACCATCTATGTGGATGGTGGCTATCACATCCGGGCCTAAGCGGCGGGGCTGGCCACACGCATGCGCGCAACAGCGGCGCGACGGGCCTGTGGTTCAGCCTGCGCAGTGCCTGAAATAGTAGCCCCGGCACCGGACGCCGCATCATCTACCCCGCGGAGTTCGCCATGTTCGACTCGCCCGAGTTCGCCCGGCTGACCAATCTGACCGCGGCCTTTGGCCCGGCACAACCGCCCTTCGATGCCAGGTTTCAGGCCGACATCACCGACTATGGCCAATACCTGCGCGACCTCGATCTGATCGCCCAGCGCCATAGTCAACAGGCCATGGAGGCAAGCCTCGACCACACCCGCGCCAATATCGAGGCCCTGACCCAGGCCGCAACCGCCATGGCCACGCCGACCCTGGGTCAGCACTGGTTGGCCTATTGGACCGATCTCGGCCAGCGCGCGGTGCTCTATGCCGATGCCCTGCGCCAGAGCGCCAATCACTTCGTCGCCCACGAGGAGGGCAGCCTGGAGACAGTGCTGAGTTGGGACCACGTCACCGTGGTGGACGGCAGCACTCTGCGGCGACCGGTCAATTACAATCTGCTGCGCATCGTGCCACCGGCCGGGGTCACGGTGCGCGAGGACGGACGACCCTACATCATCATCGATCCCCGCGCCGGCCATGGCTCCGGGATCGGCGGCTTCAAGGACGAGAGCCAGGTCGGCGCGGCCATTCATCAGGGCCATCCCACCTATTTCGTCACCTTCACCCGCTTGCCGATACCCGGCCAGACCATCGCCGATGTGACCGCGGCCGAGGCCCATTTCGTGCGCGAGGTCCGCCGGCTGCATCCGGACTCGCCCAAGCCGGTCATTATCGGCAATTGCCAGGGCGGTTGGGCGGCGATGCTGCTCGCCGCCACCAATGCCGACATCACCGGCCCGGTGGTCGCCAATGGGGCACCGCTCTCCTATTGGGCAGGACAGAAGGGCAAAAACCCGATGCGTTATCTCGGCGGACTGGTCGGCGGCGCCACCAGCGTGCATATGCTCGCCGATCTCGGTCACGGCCTGTTCGATGGTTCCAACCTGGTGTTCAATTTCGAACGGCTGAACCCGGGGGAGACCTGGTGGGGCAAGTGGTACCACCTGTGGGACAACGTTGATAACGAGACCGAGCGCTTCGTCGGCTTCGATCGCTGGTGGGGCAGCTTCTATTACATGACACCCGACGAGATCGCCTGGATCGTCGAGAACCTGTTCGTCGGCAACCGGCTGAGTCGCGGCTCCGCCAATCTCGATGCAGGCCATCATCTCGACCTGCGTCGGATTCAATCCCCGATCATCGTCTTCGCCTCCCATGGCGACAACATCACCCCCCCGGCACAGGCATTGGGCTGGATCAAGGATTATTACAGCAATGTCGAGGAGATCCGCGCCCGCGGCCAGCGCATCCTCTATACCCTGCACGAGAAGGTCGGCCACCTCGGCATCTTCGTCTCCTCCTCGGTGGCCCGCAAAGAGCATCAGCAGATCGTCTCCACCCTCAAGGCGATCGAGGCGCTGGCCCCCGGCCTGTATGAGATGGTCATCACCGACGAGCAGGGCGAGGGCATCTACAAGGAGTTCCAGGTTGCCTTCGCCGAGCGCAGCATCGAACAGATGATGGCGCAGGCTGGCAGCGACGACGACGATACCCCCTTCGCCACCGTCGCCCGCTTCTCCGAACTCGGTACCGAAGCCTATGACCTCTCGCTACGGCCGATGGTGCAGGCGATGAGCAATGCGGTCAGCGCCCAGGTGCTGGTGCAGGCCAATCCGATGCGCCTGAAGCGCTGGCTGGAGAGCGACCGCAATCCACTGATGCGAGAGATCGGGCCGATGGCCGAGCAGGTCCGCAAGCAACGCCAAGCCGCTGCACCGGACAACCCTTTCCGGCAGTTCGAGCGCTACAGCGCAAGCCTGATGCATCAATGGTGGGACGGCGTGCGCGACCTCCAAAACGCCATGATCGAATGGAACTTTCATACCCTGTGGGCGGCTCCGCCGGTGCAGGCCCTGGGCCGGCACATGAGCCGCACCGTGAGCGCGGCCCCGCAGGACGACCTGCGGACGCTGACCGAGGTCCAGGACGCACTGGATCGGATGGAACTCGGCGGCTTTCCGGCCGGGGTCGTGCGGATGCTGATCTTCCTGGCCCAGTCCCGCAAGGAGGTGCGCCGCTCGCGCCTGGAGCGCTCCGAGCGCATGCTTACCATCACCGAGCCCTTCGCCAGCATGCCGCCCAAGCAGCGCACCCGCATGATCCATGGCGAGAGCCTGATCGTCGGCTTCGAGCCCGAAGAGGCCCTAGCCACCCTGCCGGTACTGATCCAGAGCGCAGAGGAACGGCGCCAGGCGCTGGCAATGTGCCTGGAAATCGCCGGCCCGGTCGAAGAGATGTCGGTTGAGACCGTGGCCATGTTCAATCGCCTGGCCCTCGTCCTGGAACAGCCCCCCCTGGACCCGGCCCGGCTGTCGGCACCGGTTGCGGCAGCGCTGCCGCCGCCCGTACAACAGGGATGACCGAATGAGCAGCGATCGCGATGCCGCCATTCCCGATCGCCTGCGCGATTGGCTGCAGGACCTCCGTGCATTTCAACGCAAGGCGCGCGAACAGGGCTACCGGCTCACCGCCACCACCGCACGCGAGGTACTGGATGGGATCACCCGTCGCTTCCTGACCCAGATCCCACCGGTGGCCCTGGTGCGCGACGATCTGATCCCCGGCCTTGACTACCAGGTACCGGTCCGGGTCTATCATCCACGGCCGGAGCAGGCCCTGCCGGTGGCCCTGTTCGTGCACGGTGGCGGCCATGTCTCCGGCAGCGTCAGCCTCTACGACCCGATTTGCCGCAAACTGGCCCTGGCCAGCGAGCGCATCATCGTCTCTATCGAATACCGGCTGGCCCCGGAATGCCCCTATCCGGCCGGGCTCAAGGACGCGATGGCCAGCGTCAAGCAGGTCTACCCGCTGCTGGAACGTCTGGCCCTGCCGTTCACCCCGCGCGTGGCGCTGATCGGCGACAGCGGCGGCGGCGCCCTGTGCGCCACCGTTGCGCACCTGGCCCAGTACGACGCCGGGGTCGACATCGACCGCCAGGTGCTGATCTATCCCAGCCTGGACTACACGCTATCGCAACCCTCGGTGATCACCAACGGCCAGGGCTATCTGCTGGAGCGCGAGCGCATCTTGTGGCTGTTCGACACCTATCTGCAGAATGCCGAGAACCGGCGCGCGGTCTCGCCGCTGTTCATGGAGATCGGCGCGCGTTTACCGCCGACCTTGATCATTGCCGCCGAATTCGATCCATTGCGCGACGAGGCCATCGCCTATGCCGATCGCCTGGAGCAACATGGGATCGAGGGAACCCGGCTCCTAGTCATGCCCGGTCTGGTCCATGCCTTTCTGAACCTGGAGGACCTGGTCCCCGACGCCTGCCGCCAGGTCTATGCCGTCATCGGTGGCTTTCTGCAAGAGTGACCAGGCCTCAGATATACCGCTGCCAGCGCGCCAGATAGGCCGCGGCCGCCTGTTCCCAATTGACCCAGGGAGACAGCGCCAGCAGGTCGGGCACACAGGGATTGGGGATGGCGCCGCTCTCGTTCAGCAACAGTGGCAGGGCCGCGATCAGGCGCTCGCGCGGATAGCGCACCGCGCTAGCCGGCCAGTGCAGCAGATCCAGCAGCCCGAACTCGCCCAGGGTCGCCGCCAGATTGCTCAGCGCACTACCGCCCTGGCCCTTGTCCCAGGTCGGTCGGCAATAGTCGCTCCAGCGCTCGAAGGCGTGCCCCAGGCGCTGACTCTCGAAGGCCCATAGGGTGCGCAACCACAGGCAACAGACCCGCGCCTGCCATTGCGCGGGATCGGCATCGTGGAAGAATTCGTAGTCGGGATGGAAACGCTGGCGATAGGCCTGGCGATAGAGATCCAGAAAAACCCAATGATCGGGCAGTTCCTCGTGCGGCTTGATCGCGGCCAGCCGCGCGCGCTTGACCGGATAGGAGGGATGATAGCGCCCAAGCATCGCCAGCCGCGCATCGCCACAGGCCAGCACCGCCTTGAACAGATGCTTGAAAAAGCGCTCGCGGGCATTGGCCGGCAGTGCCCCGCGGCGCAGATGCTGCTGATTGAGCAAGAGCAGCGTGCCACGATTGAGCAGCAACCGCGTAAACTCCCCCGGCGGCAGGCGGTGAAAGGGCATCGGCGGCATCCGCGCGAGCACCTCCGGGTCGCCCACCACCACCTGATGCCCCCAGCGCATCTCCGCGTTCAGTAACGAGAACTCGGCGCCCGGTAGTTGCGAATAGCGCAACAGCCGCAGTTCCACCTCCACGTCCACCAGTTTCCGCAGCCGCGCGGCCGCGGCGTCCAGACTCGCGGCCAGGGCCGCGCGCGCGGCCGGCATGGTGCGGCGTACCACCACGTAGTAGTCGTAGTCGTTATAGGCAGCCGGGGTCTCATCGATCTCGCGGTGGCCACCCTCGCCGCGCCCGTAGCCGCCCATCAGCACTAGGGCAACGAAGTGCTTGGGCGGGACCACCCGCACCACCTCCTCCGCCACCAGCCACTGATCACGCTCGATGCGGGCCTCGACCGCCGCATCGCCATCCAACGTATAACGCACCAGCGGAGGTGCGACGACCTCCTGCGGCGCGACCGGGAAATGCCTCGCCATCGGTTCTCCTCCTACCGAGAACGCCAAACCGCGGCCGGCCTGATGCTGAGACGCATTCTGTTAGCCATGCCGGGGCACCAAAGGGGTGCATCGGCAATAGTACCCGCTTGTTGCAGGGAAAAATCCTGCCGTCGGTCATTGACCGGGACCTTCGTCCGCGTGAGCAGCGAGCGGCCCGGCGCCCAGCGGGATGATGACCTCGACCCCGAAACCGCCTAACTGCGGTGCGGCATAGAACCGCAACCGGCCGCGGTGGGCAGCGACGATCTCGCTGACGATGGCGAGTCCCAACCCATGGCCGCCAACCGCCTCGTCCAGGCGCACCCCGCGCCCAGTGATGCTGTCCGCACCGCCACCGCCTGCCGCTTGGGCGGCGGGCGCACCCGGACCGTCGTCCTCCACCCGCACCTCCAGGCACTCGCCGGCCAGCGTCAGTCGGCAGCGCACCTGTCCGCGCGCCCACTTGCAGGCGTTATCGAGGAGGTTGCCGAGCAGTTCGAGCAGGTCCTCACGGTCGACGTCAAGCGGCCCGCCGCGCTCGTCTGCGATATCCACCGACCAGTCAATGTGCAAGCCCCCGCTCGGCATGGATCCGCTCCAGCAGGCGGATCAGGGTCGGCAGTTCCGCCGCCGGATCGAAGCGCAGCGCCGCGCCGCGGCCGCCCGCCAGGCGCGCCCGCTGGAGTTGGCGTTCCATCACCACCGCCAGGCGCTCGGTCTGGGCCAGCAGACCGGCACGGGCTGGCGCCGGCAGATCCAGGCCGGGGTCCTGCAACTGCTGACGCAGGAGGGTCAGTGTTCCCTTTAGGGCATGCCCCAGGTTACCGGCGGCCGTGCGCGAACGAGTCAGCCGCTGAGCAAACAACGCCAGCAGCCGGTTGAACTCGCGCACCAGGGGGAGGATCTCGTCCGGCACCGTCTCGGTCAGGCGGCTGATCTGACCGGCCTCCAAACGGGCAATGTCCCGGTAGAGCGGATCGAGCTGGGCCAGACTGCGCCGTACCAGCCAATGTTGCAGCAGCACCATGAGCAGCAGCGCGGCGAAAGCGAACAGGGCAAAGACTAGGTCGTATTGCTGGACCTGCTGCAGCAGCGGGGCGATGTCCTCGGCCACGGTCAGGGTCAGCGCCATTTCCTCGTGCCGCAAGCCGCCGGCCAGCACCAGCCCCACCTGCAGGCGCAGTTGCAGCGAGTTCATCGCGGAAAGAGATAGCCCTGACCACGCCGGGTCTGGATGCGGGCGCGACCAATCTTCTCGCGCAGACGGCGGATATAGACCTCGATCAGATTCTCGCCGCAGTCGGCATCAAGGGCGTGGGTATGCTCCAGCAGGCGCGTCTTGCAGAGGATGCCCTCGGGATTGAGCATCAGCACCCGCAGCAGCCGGAACTCGGTGCCGGTCAGCGACTGCACGCTGCCATCGGGGAGCCGCACCTGCTGGCGGTCGGCGTCGAGGGTGAGCCCGCCGACCACCAGGTGCTGGCGCGGATTGCCGGCCGCACGCCGGGCCAGGGCTGCACGGCGCGCGATCAATTCCTCGGTGTGAAACGGCTTGCCCAGATAGTCGTCGGCACCCGCCTTGAGGCCATCGACGCGCTCATGCCAGGCATCGCGAGCGGTCAATATCAGCACCGGGGCGAGCATCCCCCGGTCGCGCCAATGGGCCAGCACCGCAAGCCCCGGCCGCCGCGGCAACCCCAGATCCAGCACGATTGCGTCGTAGCCCTCCTGCCGGCCCAGGGCCTCGCCCGCGACCCCATCGCCGACCTGGTCCACCGCGAAGCCGGCCGCGGCCAAGGCGCGCGCCAAAGCGCCCGCCAGGGCCGCAGCGTCCTCGACCAGCAACAGGCGCAAGTCACTAATCCCGTTGGGAACGGTCGCGCCGACGGACCACCTCCGCAGTGGCCGCGTCCAATTCCAACCGATGGAGCCGACCATCGGCGGCCAGGATCTTGATCTCGTAGCGATAGACGCCGTTGTCGCGCTCCAACTCGACCTCGACCAGTTCACCCGGCTGGGCCGCGACCGCCGCCGCCATCACCCGCTCCATCGGCAAGATGCTGCCCTGCTCGCGCAGGGTCTTGACGGTATCGTGGTCGAGTCGCTCGCTGGCGAGGACCGGCGCGCTCAGCAGCAACAGGCCCAGGGCCGCGGTGGGAAGACCCTGCAGGGGATACAGACGGGACATGGACAGACTCCGCAGTTGCTTGGGTTGGGACTGATTGGATTGGGACAGGAGCCGGATCGAATCGGCCAGGGCACCTTGGCTCATCACGCACACTTGCATCAGGGCTGGCCCTGGCGCTCCCGCCACTGCCTGGCCTGGGCCGCCTCGAACTCCTCCCGATCGATCTGGCCGTTGCCATCGCGATCGATCGCTGCAAAGGCCGGGGCGCGCGACAGATTGCGCATCCGATAGCCCTGCTGCGACCGCTCAGCGATGCGCTGGGCGCGGGCCTGGGCAAACTCAGCGGCGGTGAGCCGGCCGTCGCCATCCAGATCGAAGGCCGCAAAGCCGGGCGGCCCGCCCGCGGGGGGCGCGGCATCCTGGGCCAGCGCCAAGGGTGCGATAACTAGCCCAATCCACACCGGGACCAGGGCCAGGGCCCACAGCTGCGGCGGCAGCAAACCGGAATCATGATTGCGCTTCATGGAAAGTCTCCTCGGAATCTTCAGGATGTCAGGGTAGGGCGCTGCCGCCGTTGGAAGCCGGCGTCAGCCCCTGCTGGAGCTTCGCCCACCGCGTCAGTCGCAGTCAGCGCCCGTTTGAAGCCACTGAGCATGGCCCAGATCAGATTCTCCCGATGCCACCAGCCCATCAGTATCAGCCGGTCAGGTGCACCGGGATCAGTGCCACCGATGAAGCAGACGAACTATCGGATCCCAGACCCGCACCGGTGGGGGCACCAGTAGCCGACGTGATCGCAGACATGGACATGACTCTTTTGATGTCGCCTGACCTGATCGGCTCAGGCAGGGTCAGTGTGCGCGGCCAAGCTGAATCATCGCTGACAGCGGTGCGAGCGACAGCCGCCGCGGGTTGACCGCCCCTGTTGTCCCCACTAGTCTGCGGCCGATCACCCTGCCGCAGGGCTCAGGAGGATCGGATCTTGCGGCGGCGATGGCGACGGCGACGATCGGCCATCCTGGCCAGCCCGCACGTGGAGGCGTGGATCAGACGCCGGCAACCCTTCGCGACCCTTCAGGGGGCAGCCTGGGCGCGACAGCCGGGCCGGGGGAGACCGGGTGGGGACTGGGGGGCCACAATCGTTCAGCCTTAGCCGGCGCAGCCCAAGCCCCGACCGGGGGGAGTCAATGGCACGATACAGCGCAAACCGGCGCAACCAGTGGCGGGCGGTGATGGGCGCCGCGGCGCTCCTCTGGGTCGCGCCGGCGCACGCGCGTTCCACCGAGTCCAGCGCATTGCCGCGTCCCGGCGACCAGGCCCTCAGTCTGTTCGCCGCCCAGATGACCGACAATAGCTGGCACGAGATCCTCCGCTTGGATGACCTGCGCCTTCGCCACGCCTCGCTGGCCGGTATCGCCTGGTCGCGGCGCTTCGCCCATCTCGACGATCGCGCCGAGTTCGATCTCGAGGGGCAGGTGGTGCGGCATTTCGGCGATCAGGAGCACTGGGAGTTCAACGTCGCCGTCCTGGGCCGCTGGATGCGGTTTCCCTGGGATCGCTGGCTCCCGACGCACGCGGCGTTCGGCATCGGTCCATCCTTCGCCACGCGCGAACCAGCCGAGGAGGTCGAGCGCAGCGGCAGCAGTGCCCGCACCCTGGTGTACTGGGTCGGCGAACTGGAATTCAGCCGGCCGCATCAGCCGTGGTCGGTCATCGCCCGCCTCCACCATCGCTCATCCGCCTTTGGCCTGGTCGCCGAGCGCGGCGGATCGAACTTCATCGGGCTAGGGCTCCGGCACCGATTCTAGTCCTCGGCCACCGCGGTGCGGATGCCGCTGACGGCGGCGAGCACTCGGCGTTTGGAGACCGGGCGGGTGGCGGCCGGGTGGCCGGAGCACGGGACAGGTCTGAACGACCCAGCGTTTCCCTTGGCGGCGCAGGCGAGCCCGCCAGGTGCAGCGCCGCCGCGCGTCGGTCCACAGTGCGACCGACGGCGACGCAATCCGGCAGCCAGTCCTGATCCAGCATCGCCTCGATGCCCAGGGGCATTGCTCCGGGAAGCACGCCAGCCCGGTCTCATGGATGGCCTGGGTCAGCGAGACGCCATGCTTCGACTTCCGCGATGGTCGCGTCAGGATCTGGCGAATGGATCAGCCAGGCTGATGGTATCCCCTCAGAAAGACCAATCAGTGCGCAGCTTTTTGGTGACCAGAGCCGCCGCCATGTCGGCCCGTGGGTACAGGCGCTGGCTCCGCCCTGCAGCCTCCGGCCACCGGGCCACACCCCCGGTTGCAGCGGGTCACGCAGTGGTTGATCGGTCGCGGCAACAGTCCGCGGCGCGCCCCTTGGCCGTGGTTGACGACCTAGTGACGACGCGGGGTGACGATGTGGAAGCGATCTTGGAATTCTTGACGCGCCTGGTGGCGCAGTTTCAATCTCCGGCCCTGGCCTTCCTGCTGGGTGGCATGCTGCTCGCCGCCTTGGGCAGCCGGCTCGAAATCCCCGATGCGATCTACAAGTTCCTGGTCTTCATGCTCCTGATGCGCATCGGGCTCAAGGGCGGCATGCAGATCAGCGAAGCGAACCTCGGCGAGATGCTGCTGCCCATGCTGTTCGCGGTGCTGATCGGCTGCAGCATCGTCCTGCTCGGGCGCATCACCCTGGCCCGGTTGCCCGGGGTGCGCGGTGAAGATGGTATCGCCACCGCCGGCCTGTTCGGCGCGGTCAGCGGCTCCACGCTGGCGGCCGCCATGGTCTTGCTGGAGGTCGAGGGCATGGAGTACGAGGCCTGGGCCCCGGCCCTGTATCCCTTCATGGACATCCCGGCCCTGATCCTCGCCATCGTGCTCGCCAACCTCTACCTCCAGCGCCGCGCACCGGCAACTGGGACGCGGCTGCTGGCCGAGCGCCAGCCAGTGCGGCTATGGCCGATCGTCAAGGACAGCCTGCAGGGCTCGGCGCTGTCGGCGCTGCTGCTCGGCCTGGCCCTGGGGCTGCTGACCGAGCCAGCATCGGTCTACGAGGACTTCTATGATCCGCTGTTTCGCGGGTTCCTCTCGGTGCTGATGCTAGTAATGGGCATGGAGGCCTATGCTCGGCTCGAAGAATTACGCCGGGTCGCCCACTGGTATGCGCTGTATGCGGCGGTCGGTCCCTTGCTGCATGGCCTGCTGGCATTCGCACTCGGGACCATTGCCCATCTGGTCACCGGTTTCAGTCCCGGCGGAGTGGTGTTGCTGGCGGTCATGGCCGCGTCCAGTTCCGACATCTCTGGGCCGCCAACACTCCGAGCAGCCATCCCCACCGCCAATCCCTCGGCCTATGTCGGGGCCTCGACCAGTGTCGGCACACCGGTTGCCATTGCCATCGGCATCCCCCTCTTTCTCGGTCTAGCCGAGGCCGTATTCGGCCAATTCTGACGCGGCCAGGCTCTGCCCCCAACCCGCGGCGGCAAGCCGCACCCAGGACCGGCCGGCACCCGTGGTCGGTCCATTCCTAACCCCGAATAGAAGGTTTCCAGCATGACGACCAAGGCCACCAGACTGGTGATCGTCACCGAAAAGATCCTGCACAAGGAGATCACCCGAATCATCGATGCGGCAGGGGCGACCGGCTATACGGTGACCGCCGCCGGCGGCAAGGGCAGCCGCAATGTCCGTTCCTCCGGGCAACCCCTGGTCGCGGACAGTTATCCCAACATCAAGATCGAGGTCATCACCGCCGACCCCGCGGTGGCCAAGCAGATCGCCGACGATGTGGCCGCACGGTATTTCGACAACTTCTCCGGCATCACCTGGCTGGATGAGATCGAGGTACACCGCCTGCACAAATTCCAGCGCCAGGGCTGATGCGCGCTCAGGCGGTGTTGGCTGTAACCGGTCCGTGCCC
This sequence comes from Chromatiaceae bacterium, assembly GCA_007693535.1. Lineage (GTDB taxonomy): Bacteria > Pseudomonadota > Gammaproteobacteria > Chromatiales > Chromatiaceae > Lamprobacter. The sequence goes on along the minus strand of REDK01000152.1, from coordinate 9,689 downwards.
TGACTGACGGTGGGCGGAGGGCGACCTCCGTTCCTACCGTGACCCCCGTTTTCCCACAAAGAGATGCTGTCAGGGGTCAGGGATGGTTGACCATTCGCCGCAGACCGCTGGACCTATGCGTCAAGACCTGTCGCAACTTGATGGAATTATCTGGATCGGCTGGTGAGCGGATCTGGAGCCTCTCCGAGCGTAAGCCGGCCTGGTTGACGCCGCCCCAGGCGCCTTCGAGCTGCTGCGCTGGCCAACCGCCACTGCAGCTTATGAGCCTGGCCAGACCGGCGCATCCAGTCGACGAGTCACCCATCATTAGGAGCCGAGCGAATGCCATTCATCGACGACGCCGCCGCACGCATACTGAAAACGCTGCTGTCGATCTTCTTCATGCGCACCACGCTGCTGCAGGACTGGCAATTCAGCTACGAACGCCTGGCGCACAGCGCGCATCGCTTCGCGCAACAGCTCGATGACGCACGGACGGACAACCAACGGCTGAACAAGACCGCTGTCCAGATCGCCGAGGGACTGTTGTTCGGCTTCTACCAGAACCGGCCCGCCAACAAATGCTGGACCGCGCTGGTGCACCAAGCCAAGAGCCAGCGCATGGTGAAGGATGCCTATCGGATCGCGGCCATGCTGATCCAGCAGACCGATTCTGCCAAGGCGTCGGGCGCCGCCTAGCCTCACGGTCCGACCTGCTCCTCCCAGCCGGGATCGCGGTCGTCTGGGATGTGGGCAAGCGCCCAGGCGCTGCGGACCCAGGATAGCCGTCACTTCGGTCGCGTCCTGGTGCCGCTGGTGCTGCCCCTGCTCGATGGGCAGGGCGTGGCGCGTTGGCTGGCGCAGCCCGACGCCTTGGACCGCGCAGCTCAGCATGACCTGCCGCACGCCTTGTGGCTGGCCCTTGAGGACGACGAGGCGCGGGAGGTGCAACAGCGCTTCGAGGCCGCGCTGAAGCACCTGCCGGCGCGCTTGCTGCAGCGGCTCGCCGCGGTCGATGATGCCGCGCCACTGAATCCGACCATCCGCCTGATCTGCGACGGCCGCTACCTGGGTCCGACCGAACAGCGCCTGCTGGACTACCTGGCCTGCTTCGTCGATTCCGAGCCCCTGCGCCTGCTGCTGCGCGCCTGCGAGACCACCGGCAGCCGGGTCAACCGCAGTCGCCTGGCGGCACTGCTGGGGGTCCCGGAGGGCGCGCTGCAAGCGGCATTCAGCCCGACCGCTCCCTTGTTAGTGCTGGGTTAGTGCTGGGCCTGATCGAGCTGCAAGTCGAGAGCGACCTGGAGGACTACGTCCGCCTGCAGGGTGACCTGGGCGCCGTGCTCGGCGAGCGCTTCGCGGCGCTCTCGCGCCGGCACACCTTCCAGCCCGGTGAGCTGGAAGCCGGGACTGCGAAACCGCCGGGTGCCGCTGCCCGGTGAGCCCGCCGTCGTGGTCTCGGTCCTGGAGTCGCCAGTGCCCGACAACGAGCAGGAGAGCGGCAGCACCTATTTCCGTGAGCCGCTGGACCTCGTGCTGGGGGTCATCTGGGACAAGGAGCCGCACCGCGGCGACTTCGTGCTGTTTCACTTCGACAGTCGCCGCTTCCTGCCCTGGGCGGGCTGACAGGGCCGGCAAGATGCGCAAACCCGGACTGTCCAAGAGCCGCATCCTCGCGCACCGGCAGTGCCCGCGCCGACTCTGGCTGCAGACCTACCGGCCGGAGCTGGCCGAGGACACAGGGGGCGCCCGGCTCGCCGCCGGTGAGCACGTCGGCGAGTTCGCCCGGCGTCTCTATCCGGATGGCAGCCTGATCGACGGCGATGCGCTCGGGCAGGCGCTGCGGGAGACGCAACACGGGCTGCAACAACCGCCGCGGCCGTTGTTCGAGGCGACCTTTCAGGCCGACGGGGTGCTGATCCGCGCCGATCTGTTGCTGCCCGACGGTGCCGCAATGGATCAACGCCGCCCGGGCCACACTGGCCGGCGCGGACCCCTGCACGGCGCCCGGTGCCCAGTGCACACAGCCGTTTCAATGCCCGTTTCTCTCGCACTGTGTGCACGCGCAGCCGGTTGCCGACGGCTTCCCGCCGGAGATCCTGCCCCGTGGTGGCGCCTTTGCTGTGGCGTTGCGGGCCGAGGGGTACGAGGATCTGCGTGATGTGCCAGCCGCGCGGCTCACCACGCCGAAGCACCAGCGCACCTGGCAGGCGACGCGGGACGATCAACCCGTGCTCGACGCCGAGGCGAGACGAACGCTCGCCGGTCTGGGCTGCCCACGCAACTATCTGGATTTCGAAACCATCCAGTTTGCGGTGCCGACCTGGGTGGGCACGCGCCCCTATCAGCAGATCCCGTTTCAGTGGTCGTGCCATGTCGAGCAGCGCGACGGGCGCCTCGACCACCACGCCTTCCTCGCCGACGACACCGGCGATCCGCGGCGCGCCTTCGCCGAGTCCCTACTGGCCGGGATCGGCAAGCAGGGGCCCATCCTGGTCTGGTCTGCATCCTTCGAGCGCGCCCGGCTGCGCGAGCTGGCTGAGGCCTTCCCCGACTTGGCCAACGCACTGCACGAGGTGATGGAGCGCTTGTTCGATCTGCTCCCGGTGGCACGCGCGCATTACTACCATCGCGACATGTGCGGGTCCTGGTCGATCAAGGCCGTGCTGCCGACCATCGCGCCGGCGCTGCGCTATGACGCGCTGGACGTCGGCGACGGCGCCATGGCGCAGGAGGCGTTCCTGGAACTGCTGCAGCCCGAGACCGCGCCCGGGCGACGGGCGGCGCTGCGAGAGGCATTGCTGCGCTACTGCGAGCGCGACACCTGGGCCATGGTGCGGATCGCGCACCACTTTGAAGGGCGGGACAGCCCTGGGTGATCACGCTGCGCAGGCGGCTGCGTGTGCTGCCAAGGGGCGCGGCTTGGCACCGGGTGCCGCCCCTGCGCCGCCAAGGTCAGCGCGCCCTCACTGCGCTTGGTAGACACCCGCCATCTTCGCCGTCTGCACCGCCATGACATGGCGCAGGTCGGCGGGCGCGAGCACCTCCAGGTTCGGACCGGCGCCGAGCAGCCAGCGCAGCAGCTGCCCGGTGGAGGGCACACGCGCACTGAAACGCAGCGTGAAGGCGGAGTCCTCCGGCTCGTCTTCGATACGCTGGCCCTCGCTCAGGGGGCAGACACGCAGTACCTCGGTCAAATAACCGCGCACGCGCAGTTCCAGGTCGATCAGCTCGCCTTGGCCGAAGTCGACCTTGCCCTGTGCAATGGCCCGGTCCAGATCGAACCCGGCGGCAGCCCGCGCCGGCGTCCCGGTCAACACCTCGGCGCGGATCATTCGGTGCAACGCGTAGAGGCGCACCGGCGCTGCTTCGTCGTTCTTCAGTGCGAACAGGTAAGGAATCGGCCCGCGCTGGACCAGCGCCTGTGGATGAATCTGCGCCTCGCCGCGCACCGCCTCGGCATCCTCGTAGAGGACCTGCAGCGCACAGCGCTGGGCCAGGGCGGTGATCACGGCCTGCAGGATGTCCGGATAGAGCTCCACCGGCTGCAGGCGCACGTTGTCGGGGATGATGCGCAGGCGCTGTTCGTCCAGCAACGGGGCGTCGACCTCGCTCAGCAGCCGCCGCCAGAGTCGGTCCAGGCGGCGCGCCGGCACCGCCTCCGCAATCAGATCGCGGACCTGCTGCAGGGTGTACTCCCAGATCAGTGGGTCTTCGTCCGGGTCGTCGGCGCAGCGGCGATAACGCAGCGGCTTGCCGCCGGGATTCACCACCTCGATGCGCCCCTCCTTGAGGAGTTCTTCGAGGTCCCGCTGCAGCGCCCGGCGGCGCGCCGATGGCGAGTCTGCACCGTAGACCTCGCTGAGAATCTCCAGCATCCGCGCCCCGTCCATGCAGTCCTCTGGCTTCCGGCCCGGCTTCGGCAACGCCGCTTCCAGACGGCGCAGGCGTTGGATGCGGTCTTGGTAGGCGGCGGTCATGGGCGGCGTCTAGGGAATCGGTTGGACGGGGGTTGTCGCATGGCGGTGTCGCCTAAGACCCATCCCGCGCAATCGGGCGGGGCGTTGCCCGTGCCTCGAGGTACTGCAGCACGCTTGCCCAATCCGGAAACTCCGCCGACCCAAACACGATGTGCTCGCCGGAAAATTCCCCGGCGCCATTCTTGGTGCGATCGTCGATGAGGTACTCACCTCGATTGAGATTTTTGTGGTGCGTCAGGATCAGGCGTTTGTACGCAGCGTCGCCGAGGTAGCGCTGGACCCACTCCACCTTATCCTTCCATGCGCTCGGATTGTGCCACGGCGCCGCTGACGACCCATCGCTGCCGCTGGCTGCTTGGACCTGAAGGTCAGGTTTGGACGCAAAATGGCCACCCGTAACCCTTGTGAAGAACGTCCGCCATGACCGTAAAGCGGTCAGCGATCCGCTGCGACTGCTGGAGCGCAAGACGTCGTCGCGCGCGCAATTTCAGAGTCCCGGGACGACAGATGCGTATTCCGACGAAAGTGAAGCGGATGCTAATCGGACAAGGGCTCGCAACCCGAGTCCGAGGGGCAACGTTGACAGGCACTCTATCCCCTGCTGCACTGAGTACCAAAATCAGTACGGTAACAAACGTGAACAGCATTCCAGCCCAAGACATCAAGCGCCGTGGGATCTCCGCCGTTGACGAGGCTTTGCGCGACGGTCCGGTGCATGTCATCAAGAACAACCGCCCGAGCTATGTCGTGCTCACCGAAGCCGCCTATGCGGAGCTGTTGGAGTCTCAACGGGACGCGGCAAGAGAACGCCTACGTGAGTCTTTGGCAGATCTGGAGGCCGGTCGAACGAGCCGCTACGAGGACGCCGACGCGTTGATGCAGGCTCTCGACGGCGACGCTTCATGAGCTTCGCGCTGGTCACGACCCAGCACTTCGAGCGTCGCGCACGCAAGTTTCTTCGCAAGCATCCCGATTTGCGCCCCGCTCTGCGGGATACCCTGGACGATCTCAGCCGAGATCCCTTCCAACCACAGCTCAAGCTTCATCCGCTCTCCGGCAATCTGGCTGGCGTGCAGGCGGTTAGCCTCACGTACTCGTATCGGCTGACCTTGCTGGTGCGGGTGACTGAGCGGGAGATCGTCCTGCTCGACATCGGCACCCACGACGAGGTCTATCGTTGAAGATCTCCGCCAAGGAAATCGAGCGCCGGGCGGTGACCCGCACCCGGCGAAGGCCCTGCTCTTAGTTGCTGATTCGCGACTTGCTGCAGTGCCCACGGACCAGGCTCTCAGCCGTTCATCCGGGTGCTGTGCTGACCTTCGAGCGGAGCAGGGTCTAATCGATGCCGATCTCGGTAGCGGAGTCATCAAATAGCGTGTGGCTCGCCCTGGGCAAAGTCGCTCTGGAGGCTACCGGACCCTGCTCTTGTACCGCCAGAGGCATCGTGCCTTCTTCGTCTATGGCTTCGCCAAGAACCAGCAGGCCAGCATCAGTCACGAGGAGGAAGCCGCATTCAAGAAGGCGGCGCGCTACGTCCTCGAGCTGACGGACGAACAACTCTCTGCGCTGATCCTGAGCGGGCAATTCTCGGAGGTTGAACACAATGGCTAAACAGTATCGTAGCGACGCGATGGCCTCGATCCACGAAACCATGGAAGCCCTACAGGGGGTGGGCGCCATCGACAAGCAGACCATGCGCGAGTTCGATGCCGCGTGCCTCACGCCGATCGAACCCCTCTCTCCCGAGGCCATCCGCGCCCTGCGCGAGCGCGAGCATCTATCTCAGCCCGTCTTTGCCCGCTACCTCAATGTGAGCAAAAACTTGGTCTCGGACTGGGAGCGCGGCGTCAAGCAGCCCGGTGGGCCGGCGCTGCGGCTGCTGACCGTCATCGAGAAGAAGGGCATTCAGGCGATTGCCTGAACGCTCGGTGCCGAGTCAACACGAAGCTCGCGGTGGTGATCCCGCGCTGATCAGTTCGACGACGTGAACAACACGCAGGTGCGGAACCTCTGCCCCGCGAGGATCACAACCGGGGCTTTCGCCCCAGACCAGCCCCGAACCACCAACGTCGGCTGAAGAGGTCGTTGCGGTCGGTCATTGGCGCCGTAATGAGCGGGCGCCGTTGGCCGACTGCTGCCCGTTGGCGACAAGGGGTGGTGTGTCTGCTGCGCTTCCCCCTGCGGACAAAGGGGGCCGCGGACCGGTTTCCCGCTTGGTACCGACTGCGAAGGTCGGGCCTTGACCATCAGGGTCTGCAATGCGGCGCGAGGGGGGCATGGATCTTTCGACGCCGAGGTAGTTTTCCTCCTCTACCTCTACCTGCGGATAACAACTCCCTCACGTCCCGCAGGCGGTATGCCCGCAGGTGCTGTCCCCGCGACATGCAGTTGTCAGCGCGCGGACGCTGGGCCATCCAGCCAGTTCTCCAACTGCAGTCCTGCGACCCGGCCGAATTCGTCAGTATTATCGGTCACTAAGGTGAGGCCGGAGTGCAACGCGTGAGCGGCGATCAGCAGATCGTTGGGACCAATGGGTGTGCCGGCTTGCTCTAGCTGAAGTCGGATCTGGGCGTAGGCGCGATCGGCCCCGGTGTCGAGGGACAGGACCGGTAGCGAGGCCAACAGATCGTCGATCTTGCCCGTCAATGCCTTGGAGCCAAGCTTGCGAGCGCCGAAGCGCAGCTCGGCCGCCACGACGATGCTGGTGCAAACGGTACCGAACCCGCGTCTGGCAAGCGTCGCGGCCACCGGTCCCTGAGGTTGGCGGATCAAAGCCGAGAGCACATTGGTGTCGAGCAGGTAGCGCAGGCCCACGACGCTCGCCAAGATGGCTAGAGTCGGACATCGTCCAGTGGCAACAGGCCTTCGTCCACGTCAGGGAGGACCGCGTCGAGCGGCTCCCATCCTGCGAGCAGCGTGGCAAGATCGGGCCGGCGCCGGACCGGCTCGACGATCAAACGGTCGCCGTCTTTGCGGACAATCGCCTCGTCGGCATCCAGCTCTAGCTCACGCGGGATGCGCAAGGCCTGATTGCGGCCATTGCGAAAGAGGCGCACGTGACGTTCAGGCTGCATAGCAGATCGAATCCTAACGAGGAAGGCGAGGCATACGCCAAAGCATAGGCCAAATGGTGGGATCGCGCGAGACCTTGGGCGCGACATCCGCACATGGCGCCCTGCGACGGGCGGCGGAAAGCCTTATGTCAAGCGACACCAGGAATTGACCCCCTGGCGACACCAAGAATTGCCCCCCCGTGGTTACATGGATCTGCGTTTCCCCTCAGTTCGCCGGGGCGGCGGGGGCGAGCCCCCGAGCAGGCCGGCACGGCGCTTCTCGCGTAATCGGTAGCTCTCCCCACGGATGGTGACGACGTGGCTGTGGTGCAGCAGCCGGTCGAGGATGGCGGTCGCCACGACTGGATCGCCGAACACCTCGCCCCATTCGCCGACGCTGCGGTTGGAGGTCACCAGAAGGCTCCCGCGCTCGTAGCGGCGCGCGGCGAGCTGGAAGAACAGGTGCGCGGCATGGGGCTCCAGGGGGAGATAGCCAAGCTCATCGACGATCAGCAGCTTGGGTTTGCTGTAGTGACTCAGACGCTCGTCGAGCCAGCCTCGGGCATGGGCTTGGGACAGCGCCGTCATCAGCGCCGTGGCCGTGGTGAAGAGCACCGAGTAGCCCCGGATGATGGCTTCGCGCCCCAGGGCGACGGCCAGGTGGGTCTTGCCAACGCCCGGTGGTCCGAGCAGCAGCACGGCGTCACCGTTGGCGATCCAGCGCCCGGTGGCCAGCTCGCGCATCTGTCCGGCATCCACCGCGGGCTGGGCGTCGTAGTCGAAGCCATCGAGCGTGCGCACGTAGGGGAACTTGGCAATGGACAGCCCCATCTGGATGCGCCGCTGGTCTTTGTGCGCGATCTCGGCCTCGCACAGGAAGGCCAGCGCCTCGCGTAGGTTCAGTCCGCCGCGGGCGGCCTCGTCGAGGAGGTTGTCGAGGCGATCACGCACCGCGGTGAGCTTCAGCCGGGTGAGCATGGTGTTGAGCCGCTCGGGGTCGTAGGCGCTCAGGCTCATTGCCAACCTCCGCCCACCACGGCCTCGTAATGACTCAATGGGCGCTGCAACTCCGAGGCCGGCGGCGCCTCGCTCGCTGGGCTCGGCGCTGGCGCGGTTGCCGCCCGCCCGCCCCAGGTGCCAACAATGCCTTCGAGGTGGCCGGCTTGGATGCTGCGTTGGCGTCGCCCGCTGCTCTGTGGGTGCATCGCCAGCACCTGCTCGCCGTGGTGGATGCTGATCTCGGCGCCGACGACCAGGACCCGGACCTGGTGGCCGATCCATGCCCAAGGGACGCTGTAACGGTTGGTGTCAACCTCCACACAGGCGTCGCTGTGCACCCGTCGGCTCAGCTCGCGCGGTTGCTCAAACGGGGGCTTGCCGGCCAGGGGCTTGAGCGCCGCCGCCTCGCTGGCCCGGAAGCGCTCGATCGGGCGCTCGCCGGTGCTGCCGTGGATGCGCAGGTCGGCAATGTCGCGCATCCACGCTTGCAGGTGTGCCTCCATGGCCGGCCAACTCTCGAACTGCCGCCCGGCAATGGCGTTGCCCTTAACGTACCCCACGCCGTTCTCGTCCTTGCCCTTGGTGCGAGCGCGATAGGGCGCGCAGGCCTTCGGGCGCACGCCCCAGTAGCGGCAGAAGGCATGAAAGCGCTCGTTGTAGAGCACCTCGCGCGTCTCAACGTCGTGGCTCTCCACCAGGAAACGGGCGTTGTCGAGCAACAGGTGCTCAGGCACCCCTCCGAAGTGCGCGAACGCCGCCTCGATCCCGCGGAGCCAGCTGCTCTGGCGCTGGTTGTCGAAGGCCATCACGAAGTTGCGCCGGGAGTCACCCAGCGTGGCCACGAACAGGTGGACCCGCGCCGGCTCCCCCGCGATCCACACCCGCTTCTCGCCAAAGTCAATCTGCATCTGCTCGGCCGGAGCCGTCTCAAAGCGCACCGTCGCACGCACCTGCCCCTCAAGCTCCCGGCGCCACGCCACCACCGCCCGCTCCACCGTGCGCAGCGAGACCGTGATCCCGTGCTCCCCAGCCAGCTCTTGGCGGATCACTTCGGCATTGCCACGGTGACGCTGAAACCGCTCCCGAAGCCACTCCTCCAACCCCGCCAACCGGCCATCTCGCTGCGGGCTGCGGTACCTCACCCAGCCGCCCTCGCCCAGGTAACGCTTGACCGTGTTGCGGCTCACCCCAAGCTCGCGCGCAATCCGCCGCGTCCCCCAACCTCGTTCATGCAACTTCAACATCGCTGCGACCTCCTCGGGCTCGCGCATCGGCTCTCCTCTTCTTCCTACTGCCAAAGAAGAGCCGTTGTACCGGAATCTCGACATCGTCTTGTCCCCTTCGGTTGAAGGGGGTCAGTTTTCGATGTCGCCCGAGGGTCAGTTTTTCATGTCGCCTCACACCGCAGACTCCGGTGGGCCTACTACCATCTCTTTCCGAGCTTCCAGCTCGGTCGTGAGCGACTCCCTGTGGCTCACGCCGTGCCTCTACGGCACACTGTCCCAGCTCCAGCAGGCATGGGGCCGATCGGCGATCAGATGCGGCACGGCGTGCTTGCCAGGGGCACGTTGGGCGCGGCGCGCGCCGGTCTCGCCGTCGGCGCGCCGGACGCGATAGAAGGTGGACAACGAGGCGATGACCCGCCCGGCGTTGAGCTCGGTGGCGTGGATGACGGGCA
>REDK01000054.1 GCA_007693535.1 Chromatiaceae bacterium | reverse complement strand
GCGGCGCGTTGCGCGGTGATGCCGGCGTCGTCGAGCATCCGCTTAGTCTCGAGCACGTTCTTCTTGGTCGGCTCGAGCACGGCGTCCATGCGCCGGATGACGCACATCGGCAGGATCACGTCCGGGTACTTGCCGCGTTTGAACAGATCGCGGAGCACGTCGTCGGCGATGCCCCAGATGAAGGAGACGATCTTGTTGTGCGTTGCCTGGTCCACTCCCTGATTGTCTCCTTCAGATTCGTTGTGGTCGAGGCACGCGAACGGCGTACCGTTGGCTCGATGCCGGCTCCCGACGTTTCTCTGCGGAACCCGCGCGCCTCTCTCGTTCGGCCCGTTTCGCCATCACCGGCGTTCATGGAGCGCAGCCGGATTTTCCCATCCGAGTGTATGGCATTGTGATGCCGCACGCCCTCCCGCCGCCCCCTGATCGGCGAGTTGATCGCCCTCGTTGGTCAAGCCGAACCGCTCACCTTTGTGGCCTCGCGCTTGCATGCGCCAGAAATTCAGCAGTTGTTCGATCGCACCCTGCCAGAGGGCCTCGCAACGTGGATTACCCTGCTCGGCAGACTGCTTACCGTTCGTTTGCACGATCAGCTCGCCTTTCACCCGGCTGCAGATGACGAGGCTGTTGCGGTGCTGCGTCGCTTCCACGAGCAACTGCTTCGCCCTGTCGCTGTGCCAAGGACCTGACGGCGCGGGATGGAGAGCGGGATTTCCCGGTGGCCTGCCGAGGTTTTGACAAACTACAAACTACGCAGCACAGGCCGCAGTGCCCAGTGACTTGCCTCTCTAGCCGCATGCGTTGGTTGGTAGGCTAACGATTGCCAGCGACCGCGCGAGGTACGCGCCTCTGCCGCATGGCCTGGCTCGACTGCTATCCCAGCTTCCTCGCGATATACATCCCGTAGCCGAGGTAAGCCTTGTAGGTTTCGTAAAGCTCGATTTCCCTTTGCTCCGCGGCGACGATTGCGCGCGCTTCTTCGCTGTTTCCACTCCGATTCAGGAAGCCCTCGAAACCGGCCTGCAGGGGTCGGTAATACTGATCCAGCCAGCAATGTTCAGGTAACAGGAAATAGCCGATGGGGGCATAGCCGTGCTGTTCAAGAACCATCATCTTGGCAGAGGCGACGGCGATCTCTGGATATTCTCGCTTCCAATGGTCTTGGATTTCCTGGGGTCGCGAGTCTGTCGTCCAGGTGATCTCAGATGCCACCAGTAAACCACCGGCCTTCAGGTGCCGCCGCCAGTCGGCCACGCCTTTCTCGAATCCAATATGATAGATGGCGCCTTCGGACCAGATCATGTCCAATTGCTCAGCCGCGAAAGGCAGTTCGTCCATGGCGCAGGCAAGCGTTGCAATCCGATCAGAAACGCCTGCGGTTGCAGCTTTCTTATTCAGGACATCGAGAAAGTCTTGCAGCAGGTCCACCGCCATGATGCGGGCCTTCTGCAATAGTCGAGCAAGCAGGATTGTGGACGCGCCGGTTCCGCAACCGATATCCGCAATCTCCAGCGGGGCATGACGGTCGATCATCGTGAGGTTGAGAGCAAGTTCCGTCTCGGCATCACCCCCCGGCCCTTGCCGATGGCCTTGTTTGTGCAAGTCTATCAAAAGCGTGTAGTCATCCATTGGGTCATGTCCTTGCTTGGCGAATCTTGGCGAACGTCACGTTCACCGGCATGTGCGGTGCACCGTTTGGTGAGCTTGCGCTATATTTTGGTGCGCACTTTTGTTAAGAACCGCTTAACCTTTTCTGATGGCGTAGGCGAATAACCAATGAGGCCATTGCGAACCGCAAGCTCCAATGCCGTTTTGCTACGTTTAACGCGAAAATTAAGCCGTTAGGGCCAACCAGCCCCAACCGAGCGCACTGCGGCTCAGCCGGTGCGCAGCTCGAACTGGTCGAATGCGGATGCGCCGGCCGGCCGCGCCGGCAGGGGGCGGATGCGTGCGCGCAGGGATGGGTCGAGGAGATCGACCGGGCGGCATTGCTGGAGTACATAGCGACGCACGCCGACGGCGGCGAGGCGTTGCATCAAGCGCTTGAGATAGGCCGGATCATCCAGCCCTGGCAGTGGGGTGGTGCGCACCTCCAGTTCGATCCCGGCCGCGCGCAGCAGGTCAAGCGAACGCCAGGCGCCGGCACCGGACCCGGGCACGCCGGTGACCAGCGGATAGTCCTCGGGCAGGGCCTTGATGTCCAATCCGACCCAGTCGAGCAGCGGGATCAGCGCCGCCAGCCGGTCCGGATAGGGGCCGGCGCTATGCAGGCCCACCTTGAACCCCAGCGCGCGCACCGCCGCCAGCGCCGCCGCCAGTGCCGTCTGCGCCGTGGGCTCCCCGCCGCTGAAGACCACCGCGTCCAGCAGGCCACGGCGGCGCACCAGGAAGGCCAGGACCGCGTCCCAGGTGAGTAGGCCCGGACCAGCAGGATCGAGCAGATGCCCGTTATGGCAATAGCCACAGCGCCAGGGGCAGCCCTGGCACCAGAGCACCGCGGCCAGTTCCCCGGGATAGTCGAGGGTCGAGAGCGGCGTCAGCGCGCCGATGCGTAACCGACCCGCAGCACGATGATCGCTGGACGCGTCCGCCCCCCCGGCGCGACATGGGGACGGGGCCGGCGCGGCGTCTGCCGCGGTGCTGGCGGGGGTCGATGCGGATCGCCGACAAGCTGCTGTCATGGCCAGTGGTGGGGCGTGGACGATCGCCTTAGGGGACGCCAAGGGCGGGATGCCAAGTGCCAGCGGCGTTCAGGCCGCCGCGCGCCGACCTTGCTGCCAGGCACCGGCCGCCTGCGGCTGCTCGCTGTAGTAGGTGCGCTCGGCATGTTCGGACTGCTTGCCGGCGTTGAAGGCGGCGACCGGGCGATGGTAGCCCATGACTCGGGTCCAGACCTCGCAGCGGGTGCGCTCGTCATCGGATAGGGTGATGTGGGATGCGTCGGACATTGGGATGGCTCTCAACAATGGTTGGATGGGACGCGGCCAGCGACCGCGCTGATGACGCCTGCGGCTGGCTCAGGATGCGGCCACCGCCGCGGTGGCCTGCTTCTTAGCGATCAGTTCCTCGTCGCACCGCGGACAAAACTCGTACTCGCCGGCGATGTAGCCGTGCACCGGGCACACCGAGAAGATCGGCGTGACCGTCACATAGGGCAGACGAAAATTGGAGAGCGCGCGCTGGACCAGGCGCTTGCAGGCCGCTGGCGAGCTGATCCGCTCGCGCATGTACAGGTGCAACACCGTGCCGCCGGTGTACTTGGATTGCAGCACATCCTGGCGGGCCAGCGCCTCGAAGGGATCATCAGTAAAGCCGACCGGCAATTGCGAGGAATTGGTGTAATACGGCGCGGCCGCGGTGCCGGCCTGCAGGATGTCCGGGAAGCGCTTGCGATCCTCGCGGGCAAAGCGATAGGTCGTGCCCTCGGCCGGGGTCGCCTCCAGGTTGTACAGGTGGCCAGTCTCCTCTTGGAAGCGGACCATCTGCGCACGGACATAATCGAGCAGCCGGGCGGCGTAGGCCTGGCCCCAGTCACTGGTGATATCTTCGCGGTCCCCGGTGAGGTTACGGATCAGCTCGTTGATGCCATTGACGCCGATGGTGCTGAAATGGTTGCGCAGGGTGCCGAGATAGCGTTTGGTATAGGGGAAGAGACCGGCATCCATATGGCGCTGGATCACCTTGCGTTTGAGTTCGAGGCTCTTGCGCGCCAGTTCCAGCAACTCGTCGAGCCGGCGCAATAGCCCGGCCTCGTCGCCGCGGTGGGTATAACCGAGCCGCGCGCAGTTGATCGTCACTACCCCCAGCGAGCCGGTCTGCTCGGCCGAGCCAAACAGGCCATTGCCGCGCTTGAGCAGCTCGCGCAGATCGAGCTGCAGCCGGCAGCACATCGAGCGCACCATGTTCGGCGCCAGTTCCGAATTGATGAAGTTCTGGAAGTAAGGCAGCCCATACTTCGCGGTCATCGCAAACAGCCGCTCGGCGTTGTCGCTCTCCCAGGGAAAGTCCTCGGTGATGTTGTAGGTCGGGATCGGGAAGGTAAAGATCCGCCCGCGCGCATCGCCCTCGGTCATCACCTCGATATAGGCCCGGTTGATCAGGTCCATTTCCGCCTGCAGCTCACCATAGGTGAAGGACTGTTCGCGCCCGCCGATGACCGGCACCTGCGCGCGCAGGTCCTCCGGGCAGACCCAATCGAAGGTAAGATTAGTAAAGGGTGTTTGGCACCCCCAGCGCGACGGCACATTGAGGTTGTAGATGAGTTCCTGGATGTACTGCTTGACTTGACGATATTCCAGTTGGTCGAGACGCACGAAGGGCGCCATATAGGTATCGAAGCTGGAGAAGGCCTGGGCGCCGGCCCATTCGTTCTGCAGGGTCCCGAGAAAATTGACGATCTGCCCCACCGCACTGGACATGTGCCGGGGTGGGGCGGCCTCGACCTTGCCGGGGACACCGTTCAGGCCCTCGGTCAACAGCGTGCGCAGAGACCAGCCGGCGCAATAGCCGGCGAGCATGTCGAGGTCGTGAATATGCAGATCGCCGTCGCGGTGGGCCTGACCGATCTCCGGGGGATAGACGTGCGACAGCCAGTAGTTGGCGATCATCTTGCCGGAGGTGTTGAGGATGAGCCCGCCGAGGGAATATCCCTGATTGGCATTGGCGCTGACCCGCCAGTCGGAGCGATCCAGGTATTCATTGATGGAGGCGGCGACATTCACCAGGGTATGGTGGTCGGCGCGCAGCTTGGCGCGCTGCTCGCGATAGACGATGTAGGAGCGCGCGGTGGCGAAATGGTTGGCGCTGATCAGGGTCTGCTCGACGACGTCCTGGATGCCCTCGATGTCCGGGATGCGCGCCGGGTCGCCGCTGCCCTGGCCATAGCGGTGGGCAAGCACCTTGACCACCTGCGCGGTCAACAGCCCGGCCTCGAGTTCGTCGAACTCGCCGGTGGCCTGGCCGGCGCGCAAGATGGCCGACTGGATCTTGGCGGCATCAAAGGCGACGACCTGACCGTCGCGCTTGACGATTCGCGTTGGCAACGTCGCCAGCGTCGGTTGCATCATCCCCATCTCCGCGCCCTCAGAACAAACACAATATCTTGTGTTTCTGATTATAGATATCGCTAGATATTGTGGAAGGACCCACTTCCCTGCTGTTGATCCAGATCAATCGGGCAGCGCGGAACCGGGTCGGAGGGGACCGCCACGGGTCGGACCGCTTGACTTGCTGGCGCGGGCAAGGGTGGTCGCTGCCGGCCAGATGAGGAGGCAGCATGAGGGGGGCAGCGGCGGCCGTACCGACGGGCAATGGCAGGGCGAGTAGCGGCGGGGCGGTGCGGCTGAACCCGCACGCAGGGGTGTGGCGGAGAGGTCGCTGATGCAGAGATCAGGACCAGAGGGCCGCGTAGAGGCCAGAGGCGCGCCGGACCGGGGCGGCCGCCGCCTCGATCAGGCGCGCGGTCGGGGCAATCAGGATGACCTGGGTGCGGGCGCGGGTGAGCCCGGTGTAGACCAGCTCGCGGGTCAGGGCCGGGCTGGGCTGGGGCGGCAGTACCAGATAGACGCGGTCGAACTCCGAGCCCTGGGACTTGTGGACGGTCATCGCATAGACGGTCTCGGCCGCCGGCAGCCGTGCCGGCAGCAGCCGCCGCGGACCGTCGGGACCGGGAAACCAGGCGCGCAGCGGCGACGCGCCGGCCGGCGCGTTCGCCGCCAGCGGGAGCAGGATGCCGATATCGCCATTGTAGAGCCCGAGGGCATGATCGTTGTGACTGATCATCAGCGGCCGCCCGGCATAATGCTGCTGGCCATCGCGCCGGATCACCGCGGCGGCCGTCAGCGCCTCCTCTAGCGCCGCATTGAGTCCGCTCACGCCGAACGGTCCCTCGTGCACCGCGCACAGCACGCGAAAGCCATCGAAGGCCGCCAGGACCGCGGCCGGGTCCCCGGCCGCCAGACAGGCCCGATAGGCCGGCACCAGTTCCTGCTGCAGCAGCCGCCGCAGACCGGCCGCGTCGAGCACCAGGTGGCGCAGGTCCGGATGGCCGGCGGCGAGGATCCGCTGCATGGCCGCCGCGTCGCCGGTATTCACCGCCGCTGCCAGGGCACCGATGCCGCTCTCGGGCCGGAAGCGCCGACTGTGGCGCAGCAACACGATGTGATCGTCGAGACCGCGGGCGCCGCCCTCCCCCGCCGCTGGCCCCGGCACCATCGCCGCAGGGGCGGCGAACAGGTCGAGCTGGCGGGGCTGC
>REDK01000129.1 GCA_007693535.1 Chromatiaceae bacterium | reverse complement strand
AGGCGCCGCCGGGGGCATCGAAGCCCACCCACAGCATATAGCCCGCGGCCAACAGCAGCAGCGGGACCGCCCAGCCGACCATCGCCCGCAGCGCGGCCCCGGCCGGCACGAAACCAGGATGGGCCGGACCCACCGACCAGATGCCGAGGATGGCCGCGAACAGCAGCACCAGCTCCAACAGGGTGTCGTAGGCGCGGTAATTGAGCAGTACCGCGGTGGCCGGGTTGGCCATCCCGGCGCGCGGCAACAGCTCTAACGCCAGATCGGCCAGGCGCGGCCCGGGGTCAGCCAGGATCGCGCCCAGATAGACCCACATCAGTACCGCCCCGAACAGGGCGGCAAGGAGCCCGATCAGCAGGCTGAAGTCGCGGTTCATGCCTGCCGGTCGTCCGTTCCACGGTCGGCGGTCGGGGGCGTCCCGCCATAGAGGGCGGTATCGGCGGCGCTGACCCGCGCCGCCCGGCGCGCCGCTGCCAGCATCAGGGCACCACCCAGCCCGGCCCCCACCGCGGCCTCGGCCAGGGCGACGTCTGGGGCCGCCAGGCGAGCCCAGATCAGGGCCAGGGTCAGGGTGAAGGCGATGAACAGCATCACCGCGCGGCGGGGCTCAGGACTGGTGACCGTGACCAGGGCCAGCGGGATCGTGGTCAGCAGCAGCAGGGCGTCGAACAGCAGCAGCATGGTCTCCATCAGCGCGGCTCCCCCTCGCCGCGCAGGGCGCGTTTGGCGATCAGGTGGGCGCCAGTGGCTCCGGCCACCAGCACCATGATCCACAATAGCAGTAGCTTGATCCCGTAGAGGACATCCGGTACCCGTGGCAACACCCCCAGCACGACCAACCCGAGGCCCAGGTTATCGGCCTTGGTCAGCGCATGCAGGCGGGAATGGAGGTCCGGCAGCCGTAGCAGGCCGACGGTGCCAGCGAGAAAGAAAAAGGCCCCGGCACTGATGAGCAGCACCGACAGGCCGTTGATCAGCGGGGTCAGGGTGGTCAGATCAATCATGCGCCGGACCCCTCGTCCACGCGCCGGCGGGTAAAGGCGGCGACATTGATCACCGCGAGCAGGGCGAAGATCAGCGCCACATCGAACAGGGCCGGGATGCCCAGCGCGGCTGCCAGCAGCAGTAAGATGCCGATGCCGGAACTGCCGAGCAGTTGTGCGGCCATCATGCGATCAGCCGGGGACGGGCCGACCGCCACCCGCACCAGGCCGCCGGCCATGGTCAGCAGCAGCAGCAGCGCGGCGCCGATATAGAACTCATCCATCGGTGACTGCCTCCTCGGGTGGGGACGGATCGCGGTCGGGGGTCTCGCCAAGCCGCTCCCCGAACAGGTCCGCCACTCGGTGTTCCAGCCGGCGCAGTTGGGCGGCCACGTCGAGGCTGCTGTCCAGGGCGTGCACGGTGATCACGCACCCGTGCAGATCAGCGCTCAGGG
Organism: Chromatiaceae bacterium; assembly: GCA_007693535.1. GTDB lineage: Bacteria > Pseudomonadota > Gammaproteobacteria > Chromatiales > Chromatiaceae > Lamprobacter. Next base: position 25,250 of record REDK01000129.1, on the reverse strand, counting down.
TCCCGGGCAACAGGCTGATGCTGTTCAGGAAGGCGATCTGAGCAACGGGATCGCGCAGGCGCATGGGAAAGATCTGCAGCCCCGGCGCGACGCGCACGCGCGGGCGCATGACCCGCGTCGCCACATCGACCCCGCCGAGCACCGACTGCCCGACGAAGAAGGGCAGGAAACGCAGCAGGCCGGGCAGCGACAAACGGCTGCCGGACCGCGGCGCAGCAGCACGGTCGGGGTCGAGCGTCAGTTCGGCCCCTGGGCTCGTGTCCGCTAGCGGCTGGCCTGCGCCGTCTGCCAAGGTCCGGTCCAGCCGCCACGACATCAGCGCAGCACCGACCACCGTGGGCAGGCCGATCATCCAGGACAGGGGGTCGCGCCCGGCAATCACCGACCACAGCAGGGCCAACAGCAACAGGCGCCAGGGCAGGGACAGGGGAGGGCGTGCGCTGATCGCGTGGGGCATGATTGCTAAGGCTCCGCGACGGGCTATCCACGACCGCCAGCCGCGGGGCCGGCAAGGGGTCGAGACTATACGGCAAAGCCGGGGGGCGGGAAAACCGTTGCTGCGCCGCTGACATGGGGCCTGGAGTCGGACTCCCGCCGTGCCGCCCAGGCCGCATCCGCCCCCATCCGCCCCCATCCGCCCCAAGCCGCGACACCGCGCCGCGAACCGGGTTGGCGGCCTAACCCGCGCGCGGCCCGCGGCGGATGTTGCGGCAGGGATTGCTGACTAGGGTCAACCGGCGGTCCGAAAATGATCGACGCCCCGTGCCGGGCCGGGGATAAGGGCGATTTGGGGGAAACTTTTATGCCAGATGATGCAGGATCGACGTTCGCCTCCCGTTCGCCTTCCCTGTTCGCCTTCAAGGAGGGCTTGGCGGGAGCATCGCCAACGCTGTGACCACCAGTACGACGCCGAAGGCGGGCGTCAAAACCAGACAGATGGTATGAAAGTGGACAGAAATCGCCTCAGGGTGAGCGCATCGGGCCGGGACTGCCGCGCGATCGCAGCGCAGCAGGCTTTGTCATGGGGCCGGTCAGCGGCGACAATGGACGCCAGCTTCACGCATCCGCGGCCCAATCCCCCGGGGCAGCGCCTCGCAGGGCTAATCCGCGACCCAGTAACCCAACTGACCGAGAGGTATTGTTGATGACAACAGAAACTCAAGCCGTCCCCACTGGCGCCAAGCCGGCAGCCGGCGGTAAGCCCGGTAAGCCCTTGCGGGCGCCGGCCCGGCGTCCTGCCGCTGGAGCTGGCGGTGCGGCGCAGGCGCTGCTGCGCAAGGTGATCATCGGCGCCTTCGTCCTGACGCTGGTGGTCAACGGGCTCGGCATCTGGTGGTCGTTCCAGCCGCCCAAGTACAGCGTGCGTGAGCAGGCCATCGCGCTGGTCGGCAGCGAGCTAGGCGCCAAGGTGCCAGGGGCGGTGGTGACCACGGCAGCCATCCGTAACGGCCGCATCCTGCTGAAGAAGCCCGGCGGCTTCACCTACAACGATAAGACCCCGCCCGGCGTCCTGATGGATAACATGCCGCATTGGGAATACGGGGTGCTGACCGAAGTGCGCGATACGGTGCGCTCGCTGCGCAATGATTTCAGCCGATCCCAGACCCAGTCGGTGGAGAACGTCTTCCTGAAGAATGCCGACTCCAAGATCAACTTCCAGCCCGACTCCTGGATGCTGCCCGCCGCCGAGGACCAGTACGGCAAGGCCATGGACGCCCTGGAGGATTATCTACAGGCCATGGTCGATGGCAGCGATTCCAGCGCCCGCTTCTTCGCCCGCGCCGACAACCTTGCCGCCTATCTCGCGGTGGTGGAAAAGCGCTTGGGCAGCTTCGGTCAGCGCCTCGCCGCCAGCGTTGCCAACGAAGAATTGCGCGAGGCGATGATCGAAAAACTCGGCAGCACCGAGGCCGTGGACGAATCGGTATCACTGATGGATCGCACCCCCTGGAACAAGATCGATGACATCTTCTTCGAGGCGCGCGGTTACAGTTGGGCCCTGCTGCACACCATGAAGGGCCTGTCGCGCGACTTCCGCGAGGTCCTGGAGCTGAAGAACGCCGACATCTCCATGTTGCAGATCGTCCGCGACCTGGAGCAGGCCACCGCGTTCAAGGTCAGCCCGCTGGTCCTCAATGGCCACGGCTACGGCATGTTTGCCAACCATTCGTTGGTGCTGGCCTCCTACCTGGCCCGCGCCAACGCCGCCATCATCGACCTGCGTGTGCTGATGGAGCGCGGCTGATCTCGGGCCAGCCGCCGCGGGAACCGCGCCGCAATTGGCAGCGGTTCCCGGGCGGTGTCGGCCCCCGGCGCTGACCCTGCAAGCGGCCCCGTTTGCCGCCTACCGGTTGCAGTGGGCATCTTCATGCGCGACGCCGGCAGCCATTGCCGGCCAGGCCGAGGGGCTTTTCCCAATCGAAACCGGTTGTTGCGCGGCCGTCCGGCGGTTCTCTCGCAGCGGTGTCTCCTACCCCCTGGCGCGCCTCCCACTATTGCCGAGCGATCATGGTGATTGCCCGATCGCCTTCGCGTTGGTGGCCCACTGCGCCTGATCCGGTGGCAGCCGCGGCGCCTCGCCGGACCGTCAGCAGCCCGTCGTAGTTGCCATCGCTCGCCAACCGGTATCCGCTGATCCCGCCACGGCTGGCCAGCACCTGATCCTCGAACCAGAGCGGGATGTAGGGTAGATCATCATGGATGATCTGCTGCAGCGCCCGATATAGCGCGGCGGCGTGTTCGGGCCGCGGTTCCAACCGCGCCGCGTCGATGAGCCGGTCCACCACGGGATTGTGGTAACGGCCGCGATTGGCGCCCTCCGGCGGCATCGCCGCGCTGTGGAAGGCATAGCGGAAGATGTCCGGGGTGCGCACCCCCACCCAGGTCAGCCCGTAGAGCTGGAAGCGCCCGGCCAGGATATCGCCGAAGAAGGTGCCCCAGTCGTAGCTCTGCACCCGTGCCTCGATGCCGGCAGCCGCCAGTTGCGCCTGCAGGACGCTCGCCAGACGCAGCCGGAACGGGTCGCTGGAGGTCTTCAACGAGAGCCGCAGCGGTTGCTGCAGGCCGAAGCCGGCTGCGGCGAGCAGGGTGCGGGCCTGGGCCGGATCATGGGCATAGGGGAGCAGGTCGGCGTTCCCGGCCCAGTGCTCGGGGGGGAACAGCCCCTCGGCGGTGCGGGCATGGCCCTGGAACAGATAGCGCAGGATCGCCTCGCGGTCGATGGCATGGGCAATTGCTTGCCGGACCCGCGGGTCGCCGGTGGCTGGGTCCTGCAGATTGAACCCGAGGTAGGAATAGTTGATGCCGGGGCGGGTCTGCACGCGGATGCCGTCGCGGCGCTGCAGCAGGCCGATCAGCTCCGGCGGCAGATCGTTCTGCAGCAGGTCCACCTCTCCGCGCAGCAGCTTCATGACCCGCACATTGGCATCGCGCACGGTGACCAGGGCCAGGCGCTGACCATCGGTGCGGCGCTCCAGGATCAAGAGGCCTGGCTTGGGCCAGCGCACCAGCCGCACTGCCCCGCTGCCGACCGGTGCGCGGCGGAAATTATGTCCGGCCTCCAGCAGCCGCGCCGGCAGGATGCCGAGGCCGAGCTGGTTCGGAAATTCCGGGTCTGGCGCATGCAACTGGAATTCCAGCCGGTCGTCGTCGAGCACTACCAGCGCCGCGACATTGGCCAGTGTCGCCCGGTGCGGTGAGGCACTCGCCGGGTCGAGCACCGAGCGGTAGGTGGCGGCGACATCGGCCGCATTCAGGCGGCTGCCATCGCTGAAATCGCGCCCGGCGCTGCCGAGGGTGAACCGATAGGTGCGGGGGTCGGGCTGCTCCCAGTGAGCGATGCCTGGGATCGGGCGGCTAGCGGCGTCGAACTCCACCAGCCGGGTGTACAGCAACCGGTTGACCCGGCTGGAGGCGGCATCGGTGGCCAGACGCGGGTCCAGGTTCTGTGGTGCCTGGGCGATGCCGAGGGCGATCGTGTCTGGCTCGCCACTGCCACCACAGCCGGTCAGCACGAGCGCGAGCAGCAGCAGGGTCAGGGACGGCAACCACAGCCACCGGCCCGATCGGCGCGCGGGCCAGGGGTCGGGGTGACAACGGGTTGGGGGGCGGTGCGAGACGATCGTTGGAACGGGATTCATCGGAGACCCCAGCGGGACCGGTCGGGGCGGCGCCGCGCCTGCTACCAGCGGCGGTAGGGGTGGCGTGCCAGGTTGACGTTGTAATAGCGGGGATCGGCCGAGACCTCGCTGCCGACCCATGGCGGATGCTCGAAGTGTTCGTCGGGCCGGGTCAGTTCTATCTCGGCGAGGACCAGACCGGCATTCTCCCCGGCGAAGACATCCACCTCCCAGAGATGCTCACCGCAGGGGACGCGATGGCGCACCTTGTCGATCACCGGGCCGAGCGCGAATTCGGCCAGCATGGCCTCGGCGTCGGCCAGTGGGATGGGGTATTCGAACTCGCTGCGGCTGATACCGACGCTGGCGCCCTTGAGGGTCAGCCAGGCCGTCCGAGCGCGGATGCGCACCCGCACGGTCAGGGCGCTGCTGCTGACGAGATAGCCCTGCACGAGCTGCTCGCCGGCATCGGCCTGGTCGCGCCAACGGTGGTCGCGCACCAGAAACTTGCGTTCGATCTCCTGGGCCATGGGCGTTGCGATGGGGACGGTTGCGGGTCGGCAGCGCGGGGCTGGTTGGGCGCGGCCAGCCGCTGCTGCGGTGACGCCGGGTGCGGCCCACTCAGCGGATGCGCACCGGCAGGAGCCCGGGATCGGTGCCGCCATGCGCGGCGCCGGCTGTCAGTTCCAGATCGTAGAGCATATCGTCGCCCATCCGATAGACCCGGCAGGCCGGCCGCAGCGCGCGCGCCAGGTCCGGTGGTGGTGGCAGGCTGACGCCGGGGCGGCCCTGGCCGATGATCAGCGGAGCCACCGCGATCTGCAGGCGCGTCAGCAACCCCTGCGCCAGGAAGGCCGAGACGGTTACCCCACCGCCCTCGATGAAGAGCCGACGCAGACCGCGCCGCTGCAGGCAGGCAAGGAGCCACGGCAGATCGATGGCGCCGTCCGCGGTCAGCGCCGCGGGCAGGATCTCGACCTGGTCGGTGGGGCCGTTGACACCAGCCGGGCCTGGCCCGGCCGCGTGCCCGTCAGCGTCGGTGCTGGCGCGCACCAGCAGGGTCGGTGCGGCCCCGTCGGTGAACAGCCGATGGTGCCGACCCAGCCGGCCGCGCGGGTCGAGCACCACTCGTACCGGGCAGGGCCCGGGCACCAGACGGGTGGTCAGGCGGGGATCATCATGGGCAACGGTGCCGGCCCCGACCAGCACCGCATCGGCGAGCGCCCGCATCCGATGCAGGTGGGTGATATTGGCCGGACCGGTGACGAAGCAGGATTCGCCGGCGCGGGTAGCGATACAGCCATCTAGGCTCTGGCCCAGGTGGCCTACCAACAGCGGTGCGTGCGCTGCCAGCCGGCAGAAGGGCAGATACAGGTCCAGGAAGTCGCGCAGCGGGGGGGGCAACCGGTCTGCGCTGCGCCAGCCGACCGTCGGGTCGGGCTGCAGTAGATCGGTCACGGTTGGGTCGCGGTGGGGCTGAGGCGAATGGGCAATGGCGAGTAGGGCGCGCCAGGCGCTGGCGGTTAGGGCGCCCAGGGGGGTGCTGGCGGGTGCCGCTGCCGCGCTTGGCCTGGGACCCGTATCGGGGCGCACATCCAAGGGCGGTTGCCGGCTGGGGCGGGAGATGCGCTTAGCCATGCCGGGCAGATTGGGGCGCGTGGGCCTTGCTGCGAGATGCTTGGGGCCGGTGCGGCGGGAGGCCGCCACCAGCGGGGCTGGCTAGCAGCGATGCCGGTCGCGGTGTGTAACGACAGGGGGAGACGGGTCCCCCGGGCGGGCCTGGGCGGACCCGCCCCGGGGCCTCGGCCTGGAGCACAGGCCGATGCAGCAGATCCTCAGGTGCTGGTCGTGCCAGCGCTGCTGATCAGCGCCCCGGCTCAGCGTGGTACTGGCGCATAGCCGGGATAGCCGCCCGGATAGCCACCCGGATAGCCACCCGGATAGCCACCCGGATAGCCACCGGGGAAGGCGCCCGGATGGCCGAACGGCGGGACCGGCGGTGCTGGGATGCGGGGCGGCGCGGTGTACATGGAATCCCAGCGGCGGCGCGCCTCGTCGAAGGCCTGACGGCGACGCGCCTCGAATTCGCTGAAGGGATCGTTCGGGCGGGCGGGCGCCATGCCCTCGCTGGGCGCTGCCGACGGGCTGTCGGCCGCTGGTGCTGCTGCTGGCGCGGCGGGGGCCGTCGCTGCCGCACCAGCCGTTGCTGGCGTGGACGGTGGTGTCAACGCCGGGGTTGCCGCCGTACTTGCCGCTGGCGCCGGAGCTGGCGCCGGAGCTGGGGCGGTAGTTGGAGCGGTAGTTGGGGCTGGCTGCGCCGCCGGGGCCGGCTTGGGAGCCGGGGCCGGAGCAGCCGCCTGGGCCGGTGCCGGTGCCGGCTTGGACGCTGGCGTTGCGGCCGGGGCGCTGGCAGTGGTCGCCGCTGGCGCCGGGGTCGAGGCCTGAGTTGGAGCGGGAGCCGGAGCGGGCGTCGGAGCCGACGCCGCCGGAGCCGGAGCCGGGGCCGATGAACCGCTGCCCGCGACCGGGGCGGTCGCCTTGGGCTCGTCGCGGTCGATCGAGTTCAGGTACAGAAAGCCGCCCAGCAGGACCAGCCCCCACAGCAGCAGCTTGGGCAGGAAGCTGCCGCCCTGGGTTTTGGTCTTCTCTTCGGTGGGCGTGCCTTCGCCACCTTCGGCCTCAGTCTTTTCCGGTTCGGTTGCCATGGTTACTTCTCCTCGGGTTGTTGTGTGTGGTGTCGGGCGCCGCGGTTAGTCTGGTTTGGCGCTGGTGCCGGCGGCTGGCGTCGCGCCGGCGTGCTGGGCCGCCAGGCTGGTCAGAAGGCGCCCCACCGCCGCATTGCAGTGCTCGATCTGGCGCTGGATCTCATCCATGGTGATGACCTCGGCGGTGAGTCCGGCGGCCCAGTTCACCACGAAGGCCAGGGTCGCATACTCGATCCCCAGTTCTCGCGCTAGGACCGCCTCGGGCATGGCCGTCATGCCGACCAGGTCGCAGCCGTCGCGGTGCAGACGCCGCACCTCGGCCGCGGTCTCTAGGCGTGGCCCCTGGGTGACGCCGTAGGTGCCACCATCGCGCAGCGGCACCTCGGCGGCACTGGCAGCAGCGAGCAGTCCTTGGCGCAGCCCAGGGCTGTAGGGCCAACTGAAGTCCACGTGGACGACCCCAGCCGGGCCGCCCTCATAGAAACTGTTCGGACGCCCGTGGGTGTAGTCGATCAGCTGATCCGGCACGCAGAGCACGCCGGGTCCACAATCGTCGGCGATACCGCCGACGGCGGCGAGGCCGATGATCTGCGTGGCGCCGGCCTCGGCTAGGGCCTTGAGGTTGGCGCGGTAGTTGATCTGATGGGGGGGCACACGATGGCCGGGACCGTGGCGGGCCAGAAACAGAACCGGCAGCCCGCTCAGATGGCCTTCCATCAGGGGTGCCGATGGTGAACCGTAACTGGTCACGGCCCGAGTCTGACCGCTGACCGCAAGCGCGGGCAGGGTCTGAAAGCCGGAACCGCCAATGATCGCCAACAGGCCCATCGCTGCCTCCCATCTGGATCAAGCCTGGATTCTACTGGAGCAGGCCGGGGAGCAAAACGAAAAAAACCGGCCTGGTCGGCCGGCTGCCCTGGTGCCTGTCCGGTCGCAACGCCCTAGGGCGCGGGTCCGGCGGCGGGTTGCCCACGGCGAGGCAGCGCGCGTTCAGGAGCGAAACAGGCGGGTGTATTGCTCCTCGTGACAACTGCTGGCGATGGCTAGAGCCGGACTGCAGGCGCCGATCTCGCTCGCTGCCAATCGTTGCGCCTGGGCCACCGCGGCCGGGATCCCGGCGGCCAGGTCCAGTAGCAGCCGTTGGCCCTGGGTCTGGCCTAGCGGCAGGATCTTCACCGCCGCCAGGGTCAGGTTCTCAAGCCAGGCCCAGGCGTAGCCCGCCAGCGCCGTTGCGGGGGCGATCTGCCAATGCTGGGCGGCGGCGGCAAAGCCCGCCAGTTGGCTGCGCCCGAGCAACTGCTGCCAGCGTTCGGCCGCATCAGCCGGCGCTACTGCCGCGACGATCCCGAGGGAGGCGAGTAGATCGGCCAGGGCGCGCCCGCGCTGGGCCTCCTCGGCGCGCAGTTCGGCAGTCTCGCGCTGCGCCAGCAGGCAGGCAATCCAGGTTGCGAGCGCGTGCTCGTCAGCGGCTGCGGCAGCCGCTTGCAGGCGCAGCAGGAGTGGCAGATCCACCCGCGCCAGACCCCGGTGCAATTGCTCGTCGAGCCAGGCCGCCAGTTGCCCGGCATCGCACAGCCAGCCGGCCTCGCGGGCCCATTCGATCCCCTGCGAATAGGTGAATCCACCGACCGGCAACGAGGGGCTGACCAGTTGCAGCAGTCGTAGCAGTGGTAGGCCAGCGATCGCGGTGTCGGCAACTGCGGTGGGTCTGGCGGAGCGATCGTCGGCAGTTGCGGTCGGATGCACCGGGACGGCGCCGGCGTGGGCGGTGGGCATTAGACGATGGTCACCCGTTGGCGATCAGCAGGGGGCGCCCCGGCAGGCGGGCGATTCAGCCGCCGGTGGCATTCATGTGCCGGAAGACGATGGGCTGCCCGTGCAGGTCGAAGTCGTGTCCGCGGGGCTTGATCGACATGGCCTGACGGATGCTGTGGTGCACCCGCTCGTCGTCGGTGGGGTTGGCGCGCAGGGCGCGGCGCAGGTCCACCGAGTATTCCTGACCCAGACAGAGCAGCAGTCGGCCCTCGGCGGTGACTCGCACCCGATTGCAGTCGCCGCAGAAGTTGTGGCTGTGGGGGGAGATGAAGCCGACCCGGGTCGCACTGCCGGCCACCCGCCAGTAGCGCGCGGGACCACCGGTGGTCTCGGTGGTGGGCAGCAGCTCGAAGCGTGCCGCCAGGTCGGCGCGGATCTGAGCGCTGGAATAGAAGGCCTCGCCGCGGTCGTGGTCGCCGATGACTCCCAGCGGCATCTCTTCGATGAAGCTGATATCGAGCCCCTTGGCCATCGCGAAGGCGACCAGGTCGCCGACCTCATCGTGGTTGCGGTGCTTGAGCACCACGCTGTTGAGTTTGATCCGGGCGAAACCGGCGGCCTGGGCGGCGGCGATGCCGTCGAGGGTCTGGCGCAGCTCCCCCAGACGGGTGATGGCGTGAAAGCGTTCGGGACGCAGCGAGTCCAGGCTGATGTTGAGGCGAGTCACCCCGGCGGCCTTCAGGCCCGCCGCTAACCGTGGCAACTGGGTGCCGTTGGTGGTCAGGGTCAGTTCGTGCAGACCGGAAAGGGCGCCCAGTTGCTCGAACAACCAAAGCACGTTGCGCCGAACCAGCGGCTCGCCGCCGGTGACGCGCAGCTTGGTCACCCCGAGCGCGACGAAACAGCGTCCGAGGCGAGCGATCTCTTCCAGGGTGAGCACCTGTGCCCGCGGCAGAAAACGCATGTCCTCGGCCATGCAGTAGACACAGCGCAGATCGCAGCGGTCCGTCACCGAGAGCCGCACGTAGGTGATACGGCGGCCGAAACGGTCGATCAGGGCGGACTCGGGGTCAGGGTTCAGCATGGTCGTGCGGGGTCATTCGGGTCGGAATGGTGCGGGTTGGCGGTGGTAGGCAGTCAGCTCGGGTCGGAGTGTTGGGGACGCGGCGGCCGGCGTCTACTGGATAGCGGCCATGGTTGCGCGGGCGAAGCGGGCAGCACCGTAGAGCGGCACCTGTGCCTGCAAGATCACCCGCACCGGGATGCGGAGCATCAGTGCGCGCATGCGCCCCTTGTCCAGGAAGCCGTCCAGGAACTCTGGTCCGAGCAGCAGCGCCAGATTCTTGGGGGCGATACCACCGGCCAGATAGACGCCCCCCAGGGCCATGTGCTTGAGCGCGGTATTGCCGGCCTCGCGGCCGTAGAGCCGGGCGAACAGGCGCATGGTCTCGGCACTCAAGGCGCAGCCCCGACTCGCCGAGTCGGCGACTGCCGCGGCGACATCGCCACCGCCGTCCAGCGCCGCTGCCACCGGTGCGGCATGCGCGCCGCCACGCCGGCTTGCCACGAATCGGTACAGGTCGGCCAGCCCCATCCCGGAGACCACCCGTTCCCAACTGACCCGGCCCACCCGCGCCTGCAGGTATTGCAGCAGCGCGAATTCCAGTTCGTCGGTAGCGGCGAAATCGGCATGGCCGCCCTCGGTGGCAAAGGGATGATGGGTGCTGCCGTCCCAGTACAGGCCGGCCTGCCCCAGCCCGGTGCCGGCGGCGACCACGCAGGCATTGCCCACTGCCCCCGGCGCCCCCGGCTGCAGCACGGCGAGATCGCCGTCGCCCAGGGCGGGCACGCCCCAGGCGACCGCCTCCAGATCATTGAGCAGGACCATGGTGGTCAGTCCCAGGCGCGCCGCCAGGTCGCGACCGCTGACCTCCCAGGGCAGATTGGTGGTGCGGCTGAAGCCGTCGACGACCGGCCCTGCCACCGCCAGACTGCCGACATCGCAGCGGACGCCGGTGCTGCTCAAGTAGTCGGCCAGCAGGTCCCCCAGGGTGGCGAAGTCGCGGCTGGAATAGCGCCGTTGCGAGTCGAGCCGCAGCCCGTCGGCCACCGGCTCTGCCACCGCGAGTTCGGTCTTGGTGCCGCCGATATCGCCCACCAGCATGCGCATCGTTGTCCCCCGCCCGGATGGTTCAGATCAGGTCTGGACGGGCCACCGCTACCGTCGGTGGCCCGCCTCGATGGCCGATGATAGTGCGACCGGCGGCCCCGCGGGGCAAGCGTTACGAGGGGCGCACCGGGCGCGCCGTTCCAACCGCCCGCCCGGCCCCGCTGACAGTGCGCTGGGGCCTGCAGTACACTGCAGCGCATGAAACGAGCGGTCGGCATCATCATGGACCCGATCGGGTCCATCAACATCAAAAAAGACAGCAGCTTCGCAATGATGCTTGCCGCCCAGCGGCGTGGCTGGGCGCTCTGGTATCTGCAGCCGGGGGATCTGTTCCTGCGCAGCAGTCCCGGAGCGGATGGCGGTCTGGATGGCGATCCGGCACCGACGAGCGAGGTCAGCGCCCGGATGCAGCCGGTCACGGTGATCGACAACAGCGCCGACTACTACCGCCTGGGCGCCGCCGAGACCCGCCCGCTGGCCAGCCTGGACTTGGTCCTGATGCGCAAGGACCCGCCCTTCGACATGGAATACATCTACTGCACCTACCTGCTCGACCTGGCCCGCGCCGCGGGCCTGTTGGTGGTCAATGACCCCCAGGCCCTGCGCGACGCCAACGAGAAGGTCTTCGCCGCCCATTTCCCCCAATGCTGCCCGCCGCTGCTGGTCACCCGCAGTGCCGCGCTGTTGCGTGCCTTCCTGGCCGAGCACGGTGACCTGGTGCTCAAGCCGCTGGACGGAATGGGCGGGCGCTCGATTTTCCGGGTCCGCGCCGGCGACCCCAACACCTCGGTGATCATCGAGACCCTGCTCGGGGAAGTGCGCGACGGCCAGGGGGCACGCACCTGCATGGCCCAACGCTATCTACCCGAGATCGCCGACGGTGATAAGCGGGTGCTGCTGATCGACGGCGAGCCGGTGCCCTATTGTCTGGCGCGCATCCCGGCCGTCGGCGAGTCGCGCGGCAACCTCGCCGCCGGGGCGCGGGCCGAGGTGCGCCCGCTCGGCGAGCGCGAGCGCTGGATCGCCGCCCAGGTGGCCCCGGCACTGCGCGCGCGCGGTATCCTGTTTGCCGGGCTCGATGTGATCGGCGACTGGCTCACCGAGGTCAACATCACCAGCCCCACCTGTATCCGCGAGATCGACCGCGACCGCGGCACCGATATCGCCGGCGATCTGATGGATGCCCTCGAGGCACGACTTGATGCCCGCTGACCCCTGCCTGCAGCGGTGGTGGCCGCCGGCTGCGTTGCTGTCGCTCCTGCTGCTGGTGGCCCTGCTCGGCGGCTGCCGCGGCGCCGAGACGCCGATCTACACCACCCAGTTCGTCGCCTTCGATGCTGCCGTGGACCTCTCCATTGTCGGCCTCACCAAGGCGGTCGCCCAGCAGGCAGCGCGCGACCTGGAGCGGGATCTGATCGAACTCGATCAGGCCACCCACGCCTGGAAGCCGGGGCCGATGGTGCGGGTGAACGAACTCCTCGCCAGCGGTCGCCCCTTTGCCGCGCCGCCGGTGCTCCTGCCCCTGATCCGCCAGGGCCAGGACCTGGCCGCGCGGACCGGGCACTTGTTCAATCCGGCCATCGGTCATCTGATCGACCTCTGGGGGTTCAACACCGCCAACCCCGAATGCCGTCCCCCACCGGCAGACGCCGCCATTGCGCGGCTCGTCGCCGCGGCCCCCAGCATGGCCGACCTCTATCTTGACGGGATCATGCTGGGCAGCGATAACCCGGCGGTGAAGCTCGATTTCGATGGCATCGCAGCCGGTTACGCGTTGGATCTCGCGGTCTCCACCCTGCGTGCGCGCGGCATCCGCAACGCCGCGATCGGTATCGGTGGCAACGTGCGGGTCATCGGCAGTCGGGCCGGGCGGCCTTGGCGCATCCCAATACGCCGCGCTAGCGGCAGTGCCGTGCTCGGCACCCTCGGTATCGGCGGCGATGCCAGCCTGTTCACCGCTGGCACCTACCGGCGCAACTTCATCCACGACGGCCGGCTCTATCACAACATCATCGACCCCCGCAGCGGTCGGCCAGCGAGCGGCTTCAAGGCCGTGACTGTGCTGCACCGTGGCGATGCTGCCACCGCTCAGGCCGCTGCCAACGCGCTGATGGTGGCCGGCCCGATGCGGTGGGCTGCGCTCGCTGACGCGCTGGGTCTGGATGCGGTGCTGCTGGTCGATGCTGACGATACCCTGCACATGACCCCGACCATGGCCGCGGAACTCGAGCTGCTCGATCATCATCATGCGGTACAGATCACCGACCCCGCCGGCCTGCCCGAGGACGATTCCGCCACTGTGCCGGCCAGTCATCCGGCCCCACGCGCGGAGGTGTCCGCCGATACCGTCCCAACGCTGGTGCCAGTGCTGGTACCACCAGTGCTGGCCTGGGCGAGACCGCCGGGACGCTGAGCCCGGGCCATGACGATTCCGGTGCGGCCACAGCCCGCCGTGGCCAGTGACTTGCACCGCCATCGCGCCACGCGTTTCGGCCGGCAGGCCAGTCCCTGGGGGCCGCCACCGCGGTTCTGCCGCCAGCGCCGCTCGCGGGCGATGCCGGTCGCCCTGGGGCTGGCCTTGGCGCTGCACCTGTTGCTGATCTTCGGCATCAGCATGCGCGCCCCGCAACCACAGGTGGCAGCCGCCGCGCGCACCCTGGATCTCTTCGTCGTGACTGCGTCGGGACCGGAACCGACGCGGCAGGCGGCCATCGCCGCCCAGGTGGATCGTGTCGGCGAGACCTTGGCCGCGTTGCCTGACCTGTCCGCCGATGTTCGCGAGGTGCTCGACACCTCGGAGTTGGTTGCCAGTCTCGGGCCGGAGAGCAGTGCGGCTACGGCGGAGTCGGAACCGGCCGTGGCACCGGAACTCGACCTGGCAGCGCCAACGCTGGCGGCTTCGATCCCGGTGGTTCTGCCCACTGCGGACCTGGTTGCGGAACCGGCCGCCCCGGTGGCAGCCACTGCGATGCCACCACCGATCACCGCCCTCCGCCCCGCAGCACCGCCCTCCGCGGCCGACATCCTCGCCAGCCGCAACGATGAGGTCGCTGCCTTCAATACCCGCATGGCCGCGCAACACAGCAGCGGACATGCCCGCCGCAAGGCGCTCAGCAGTGCCACCCGCGAATACCGCTACGCCAGCTACATGGAGGCCTGGCGGCAGAAGGTCGAGCGCGTCGGCAACCTCAATTATCCCAGCGAGGCGCGCCAGCGCGGCGTCTACGGCAGCCTGATGCTGCATGTCGCGGTGCGCGCCGACGGCAGTCTCGAAGGGGCCCGCGTCGTGCGCTCCTCCGGCCACCAACTCCTGGATCAGGCCGCCCTGCGCATCGTCGAGCTGGCTGCTCCCTTCGCCCCCTTCCCCCCCGACCTCCGCGCCGAGGTGGACGTGCTTGATATCACCCGCACCTGGCAGTTCGAGCGCAACAACCGCCTCGGCTGGGATAACTGACCACGCATCCCTTCCGCCAAGGTCCGTCCAGGGTGTCGGCCAGCCGCCGGACCGGTCGGCGCGGCGGGCACCTTGGGCAGACCGCGCGCGGCGAAACTGGTAGGCTTGCGACCCGAGCCGCGGCCCGGGTCGCCGGTCCCGCAAACCGCTTCAGCATTTGAACGCTCCCGTTTCGACCTCGTGATGATCCTGCCGCCGCGGGCCTGCCCCGCCCGGATCGACGCCCGCCCCATGTCCCTTGCCCGGTTGCGACTGCCCTGCCCGCTGGCGTCTGTCCGCGGCCCTGGGCCAGCAGGTGTGGCGTGACCGCGCTGCGACAGTTCCTCGGGCTGCTCTGGCATTCCTTCCGCAACCTGCTGCCGATCGTGCTGGTGGTGGGTTTGTTCCAAGGCCTGCTGATCCGCGAGGTGCCGGAGGATTGGGTGTCGATCGCCACCGGGATGGCGGTCTTGGTATTCGGTGTCGCGGTGTTCTTGCAGGGTTTGGAGCTGGGCATCTTTCCGATCGGCAAGAACCTGTCCAACGAGTTTGCTCGCAAGGGCAAGCTGCTGCCGCTGTTGCTGTTCGGGTTTTGCCTGGGGTTCGCCGCGGTGATCGCTGAGCCAGCCCTGACCGCGGTGGCGACCAAGGCTGAACTGATTAGCGCCGGGCGCATCGACGCGCTGACGCTGCGCGTGATCGTTGCCGTTTCGGTGGGGTTGGTGGTGGCGCTCGGAATGATGCGCACGCTGTTGGGGCATTCTTTATTGTGGTACCTGCTGCCGGGCTATCTGATCGCGGTGGGGGTCAGCTATGTCGCCCCACCGCAGATTATCGGTTTGGCCTATGATGCCGGCGGGGTCACGACGAACATCGTGACCGTACCGCTGATCGCTGCCATGGGCCTCGGGCTTGCTGCCTCTCTGCGCGGGCGTAATCCCCTGATTCAGGGATTCGGGCTGGTGGCACTGGCGGTGATGGTGCCACGATTGACCGTCCAGCTTTACGGCCTCCTGGTCTATGCCTTGGATGACGGCGCAACGCCGGTGCTGGCAAAATCCCCGCACTTGGTTTTGCCGGCCGGCCTCGACGAGCCTGTCCATGATCTGGCGGAACTTGTCTACGGCATGCTCGGCGAATTGGTTCACATGATGCTGGATGTTTTGCCCATCATCGCCGTGGTGCTGTTGTTTCAGTATCTGGTGATCCGCCGGCCACTGGCCCATCTGCCCAAGGTGATGGGTGGCTTCATGCTGGTGATCGTTGGGCTCTATGCCTTCGTGCTTGGGCTCAAACTAGGGCTCTTCCCGATCGGGCAGCAGATGGCCGAGCAGCTCATCCAACTGGATAGCCCGCTATATCTGCATCTCTTTGCCTTCGCTATCGGCTTTGCCGCGACGATCGCCGAGCCGGCCCTGATCGCGATCGGCGAGAAGGCCGAGGAGGCCGGTCGCGGCAGGCTCAAGGGCAACCGCATTCGCCTGCTGGTAGCGCTGGGCGTGGCGATTGGTATCATGATCGGGGTCCATCGCATCCTGACCGGCGAGTCGCTGCTGTTATATATCATGGTCAGCTATGCACTGGTGATCCTGCTGACTTGGGCCGCGCCCAAATATATCGTGCCCCTGGCCTTCGATCTCGGTGGGGTGACCACCTCGGAGGTCACCGTGCCACTGATCACCGCGCTGGGTATCGGGCTTGCGACTTACATCGAGGGGCGCGACGTGCTGATCGACGGCTTCGGCCTGATCGCCTTCGCCTCGCTGTTCCCGGTTGTCACCGTGCTGCTCTATGCCATCGTCGTCGAGTTGTTCACCCGAACCTCAGGAGGTGAAGCGTGAAATTCTCCGTGCTCGTGGCCATCCTCGCCGAAGAACTGGAGGAGAAGGCCATCGATGTCGCCCGCCAGGCCGGTGCCGGCGGCGTCACCATCCTCGATGCCCGTGGCATTGGCGCCAAGGAGAAAAAGACCTTCTTCGGTCTCACCTACGAGGGCAGCCAGTCGGTGCTGATTTTCGTGCTGGAGAAAAAGCTCTCGCTTGCGGTGCTCAAGAGCCTGACCGAGGCCTTCGATCTCAAGAACCAGAGCAAGGGGGTCGCCTTTACCCTGCCGCTGGACCATATCTCGGGGATCGATCTCAGTCAGATCCAGCGCTTCGAAGCCATGATCAAAAACGAGGTCTGAGCCATGCACAGCATGCTGGTCAAGGATGTGATGATCCCGGACGTGGTACGAGTATCGCCCTTTGCCACCATCCGCGAGGCGATGCGCCTGATGAAGCACCGGCGGGTCGACTCGCTGGTGGTCGAGAAGCGCCATGCCAATGACGCCTACGGCATCATCACCTATTCGGATATCCTCACTGCCATCGTCGCCGAGGAGGGGGACATCGATCTCGCCAATGTCTATGACATCTGCGCGAAGCCGGCTTTGTCGATCCCGCGGGCTTGGGAGGTCAAGCACGCGGCGCGGCTGATGACCCGGCTCAATGTCCATCGCCTGCTGGTCACCGCCAATAACGAGATCGCCGGCATCATCACCATGAACGACATCGTCGAGGCGATGTTCAACCACCTGGGCGACGGGCTCTGAGGATCGCCCAGGGATCGCCCAGGATCGGGTGGCGGCTGCCGGTGGGCCGATGCCTGGTGACTGCGTCGTCTGGTGCCGGCCGATGTCGTCCATTGTCGTGCAGTCCGGCCCCGCTGCCCAGCGCCCGCCAGCGCGCCCTGACCGTCGCCCCCGCGGCCATCGCGCCCGTCCAGGCAACGCTGCGGGCAGATTCATCGATCGGGGCTTGCAGTGCCCCGGCGGCGTGAAGTGAAATGCCCAGTCGCGCGACCGTTTCTGATCGCGCCGGCAGTAGCCGTGCCGCGCCCCGCCGGGCCGGCCCCAACTCCGAGGTTTGACAGATGATCGAGGTGCGCGAGCTCTGCCGCAGTTATGGCGGGCTGAAGGCGGTCGATCGGGTATCCTTCGACATCGCCCGCCGCGAGATCGTCGGTCTGCTCGGTCACAACGGCGCCGGCAAGACCACCATCATGAAGATGCTGGCCGGCTTCCTGGAGCCGAGCGGTGGCAACATCCGAGTGGCGGGGATGGACCTCTACCGCAAGCGTCGGTCGGTGCAGCGGCGCATCGGCTACCTGCCGGAAAACTGTCCGATGTATCCGGACATGACGGTGTTGGAGCACCTGCAACTGCATGCCGCCCTGCGCGGGATTCCGGCCCGCGAGCAGCCCGCCGCGATTCGCCGCGCGATCAGGCGCACCGAACTCGGCGAGAAGGCGACGGCACGGGTGGCCACCCTGTCGCTGGGCTTCCGCCAGCGTCTGGGCGTGGCCCAGGCGATCCTGCACGAGCCGGATTTCCTGATCCTCGACGAGCCCACCAACGGCCTCGATCCGGCGCAGATCCAACAGATGCGCGCCCTGATCGCCGATCTCGCCTCGAGCGCGACGGTGGTCATCTCGACCCACATCCTGCAAGAGGTGGCGGCCATGTGCTCGCGCGTGCTGATCATGCGCGCGGGCCAACTGGCCCTGGATGGGCGCCTGGACAGCATTGGCGCCCGGCCACGCCTGCTGGTGACCCTGGACCGCAGCCTGGCCCAGGTGCGCGACCTGATGAGCGACCTGGAGGGGATCGAGCAGGTCATGCACCTGGGCGATGACGGGATCCGCCGTTGCTATGCCCTTTCCGGCGATGATCCCCAGCGCCTGGCCCCGCGGGTGGCCCATCGCATCGCCGCGCGTGGCTGGGCCCTGTACGGGCTGGAGGTTGAACGGCGTGATCTGGAGGCCCTGTTCGCCGCCGTCTCCCGCGCCGAGGGCTTGGACCTGGGCGGCTCGGCGACGGCCGAGGCATTGGCGGCGATCTCTCCGGCACTGCCCGCAAACCACCGCGCTGAGACCGGCCCTGCCGCCGCGGTGACCGCCGGGGCTGAAGATCAGGCCATGCAGGCCCGGAATGCCCTGCTGGCCGAGGCGGCATCCGCGGCGCCAGCCGAACCCGAGCTGGTGCCAGAGTCGGCACCAGAATTGGCGCCAGAATCAGGGCTCGACCTGGCGGTCGCGTCCGGGCCGGCGCAGGTGCCAGACGCGCAGCCCCCGGCAGCCGAGCCCACGGTGGAAGCAAGGCCAGCGCCTGCATCCACTTCTGCTTCTGCGGCTGTGCCTGCGTCTACACCGGAGTTCACCCCTGAGTCCACCCCTGAGTCCACCCCTGAGTCCACACCGGGGTCGATGCCGGCGTCTGCGTCCGATTCCACGCCGGCGCCAGCGCCGACGACAGCACCGCGGCCGCAGACCTGGACCCTAGCCCCGCGCTCGACGGTCTGGACCGAGGAGCCGGCGCCGACAGCGGCCGTGCCCGAGGCCGGCGCGGAGGCGAACGGCCTGGCGGCGGATAGCGAGCCGCTGCCAGCGGCGAGCGAACCTCTTGCCACCGAGCCGACGGCAGCGGCGGCGGGCATCCCCGACAAGGACTGGGCCGACCTGCCGGCACCGCGGTTGGACCCTGCGCGCCCGCCCCTGCCCGGGCTGCCGCCAGGGGCCTACGAACAGGGGTTGCCGCCGGGCCATCCAGCCGCCGCAGGTCACGATGCCGCAGCGGCAACACCATCCGACGCCGTGACCGAAGAGCTGGCCGACGCCGCGACCTCGGGCGCTGCGGATGCTGCGGTGGCGGCGGACGAGGTCCCTTGGGAGACCCCGGACAAGACCGCCGCCGCGACTGCGGACCAGCCCGCCAAGGATCCCGGCCTATCCGACTCCAATACGCCATCGTCGCCGGAAGAGGAGCGCGACCGTGCATAACATCTCCCGCGTCGCCGACAAGGAACTGGCGGCCTATTTCGGCTCGCCGGTGGCCTATCTGTTCATCGGCGCCTTCCTGGCCGCCTGCCTGTTCGTCTTCTTCTGGGTCGAGGCCTTCTTCGCCCGCAATATCGCTGATATGCGGCCGCTGTTCGACTGGATGCCGGTGCTGCTGATCGTGCTGGCGGCGCCACTCACCATGCGGCTGTGGAGCGAGGAGCGCCGCGCCAATACCCTGGAGGTGCTGGCCACCCTGCCGGTACCCACCTGGCAATTGGTGGTCGGCAAGTTCCTTGCCGCCCTGGCCCTGGTGGCGCTGGCCCTGGCCATGACTCTGCCGCTGCCGATCAGCGTAGCCTTGATCGGGCCGCTGGACTGGGGACCGGTGCTTGGCGCCTATCTGGCCACGCTCCTGTTGGCGGCGGCCTACCTGGCCATCGGTCTGTTTGTCTCCGCGCGCACCGACAATCCCATCGTTGCCCTGATCGGCACCACGTTGTTGTGTGCGGTGTTCTATCTGATCGGCTCCACCGCATTGCAGACCATGATCGGTCATGGCAATGGCGATCTGCTGCGCCTGCTCGGCAGCGGCGCGCGCTTCGAGTCGATCACCCGCGGCGTCATCGACGTGCGCGACCTCTATTTCTATCTCAGCGTGGTCGGGCTGTTCCTGGTGCTGACCATCGACGGCCTGGAGCGGCTGCGTTGGGCCGCCGACAGCAGTCATCGCGCCGACCATCATCGCTGGACTCTGGTGACGCTGCTGGCTGCAGCCAATCTGCTCGCGGCCAATCTCTGGCTGCAGTCGGTGCATCATCTGCGCAGCGATCTCACCGCGGGTCATCTCTATACCCTCTCGGATGCCACCCGCACCTATCTGGATCAACTGGAAGAGCCACTGCTGATCCGCGCCTACTTCAGCAGCGACACCCATCCCATGCTCGCCCCGCTGGTGCCGCAGATGCGCGACCTGCTGCGCGAGTACCGGGTGGCCGGGCGCGGTCGGGTGCGAGTGGAGGTGGTCGATCCGCAGCAGTCGCCAGAGCGCGAGCGCGAGGCGGCCGAGCAGTACGGCATCCGCCCGGTCGCCTTCCAGGTCGCTGACCGCTACCAGTCGAGCGTAGTCAATTCCTATTTCGACCTGCTGATCAAATACGGCGATCAATTCGAGACGCTGAATTTCCGCGATCTGATCGAGGTCAAGACCCGCGGCGAGACCGACCTCGAGGTACGCCTGCGCAACCCGGAATACGATCTCACCCGCGCCATCAAGAAGGTGGTCTACGGCTACCGCGGCGGCGGTGATCTGTTCGCCGGCTTCTCCGACAATCAACCGGTGCGCCTGCGCGGATTCATCTCCGCCGAGACGGCTCTGCCCGATCCCCTGTCAGGCCTGCGCCTGGAACTGGAAGCGGTCCTCGATGACCTGGTCGCCGCCTCCGGTGGCCGCTTCACCTGGGACATCGCCGATCCAGACCAGGATCCGAGCCTGGCCGACGAGATCGCCGAGCGCTTCGGCTTTCAGCCGCTGGTGTTGGATCTGGCCGACCCGGAGCCGTTCTACTTCTACATGGTGCTGGAACACGGCGATCAGGTGGTCTCGGTGCCGGTGCCGGAAGGCCTGGATACAGCCGGCCTAGAGCGTGCGATCAGTGCTGGTATCCGCCGTTTCGCCCCCGGCATGCTGCGCACCATCGCCCTCTACAGCCCGGAGACTGCCATCCTGATGGAGGACGATCTGGAGCCGGCCACCGGCCCCGGCTACACCCTGCTGAAGGAGAGCCTGCGCGAGAGCTTCGTGCTGCACGAGACCGACCTCACCAGCGGCCATGTGCCTGAGGACGCAGATCTGCTGGTGGTGGTGGGGCCGCGCGATCTGGATGCGCGCCAGCAGTTTGCGATCGACCAGTTCCTGATGCAGGGCGGCACGGTGGTCATCGCCGCGACGGCCCTGGACATCGACCTCGGCAGCGGCAAGATCACGGCGCAGCCCCATCAGACCGGGCTGGAGGACTGGCTGGCACAGATGGGGCTCGGCCTAGGGCCGGGGTTGGTGCTGGACCCGCGCAATACCCCATTCCCGATCCCAATCCGGCGCAGCGTCGGTGGCTTCATCATCGAGGAGGTCAAGACCCTACCCTACCCCTACTTCGCCGACGTGCGCCAGGATGGCCTGGCGGCCAATTCCGATATTACCGCGAGTCTGGGCCAGATCACCATGAACTGGGCCTCACCGATCCTGGTGGATCGCGATCGCCTGGGCGGGCGGCGGGTGACCCCGCTGATCAAGTCTTCGCCGGCCTCTTGGACCAGCCTGTCAAGCGACGTGCAGCCGGATTTCGATGCCTATCCGGACCTGGGCTTCCCCCGCGGCGACGACACCGGCCGCAAGCTGCTGGCGGTGCTGATGGAGGGGCAGTTCCAGTCGGCCTTCGCCGAACGGCCGTCGCCGCTGCTGACCGCGCCGGATATCGCCGCCGAACTCATCGCCGACATGGAACCCGATCTCGATCCCTACGACCAATACGAGGAGGGCGCGGTCGATCCAATGGACCTGGAGGCAGCGACCGGCCCGGTGCTGTCGGCGGTGGTGGAGCATTCGCCGTCCTCGGCGCGGCTGCTGCTGATTAGTTCCGCCACCTTCGTCAGCGACGCCGCTATCAGCCTAGCGACCGAGGCGACCCAGACGCGCTATTTCAAGCCCTTGCGGCTGATCGAAAACGCCCTGGACTGGTCGCTAGAGGACCGCGGCCTGCTGACCTTGCGCGGACGCGGACATTACAGCCGGCTGCTGGCGCCCGTTGGGCGCGAGAAGCGCATGCTGGTGGAGTATCTCAACTATGCGCTGGCGCTGGCGGGACTCGGCCTGGTCTACTGGATCCACCGGGTGCTGCGCCGGCGCCGCGAGCGGGCCGCACTGGCCTTGCTGGGAGGCTAAGAGCATGAAGAAACCGGATTTGAGCAGACTCGGCAAGGGCCGTCGCAAGGACGCCGCTGGCGATGCCATCAAGCCGCCACCCGCGACCACCCGGGAGGGGATGCCAGCGGCAGAGTCGGCCGTGGACGCTGGGGCGCCACGACCGCCCTTCCGGCGCCGCTTTGCGGGCTTGCTCGGCCGCGACTGGCGCCAGGCCATGGGCCATCCGCTGGTGGTCGGGCTGGCCGCGCTGCTGGCCCTGCAGGTGACCACGGCCCGCTACACCGGGCGCGGACTGGGTCTGGACCCGGCTGACGCCGACGCCGCCTTGCTCAACTTCGACCCGGCGCGGGTGCGGGTGATCCACATCGAGGGTGCCGGCGAGGGCGACGATCTGACTCTGGTGCGCGGTGCGCATGGGTGGGTCCTGGCCGACCTGGACGGCTTTCCGGTCGACAACGAGCGGGTGCAGCGCCTATTCGCAACCCTGAACGACCTGCGTCGGCCGCTGCCCATCGCCACCAGTGCCGAGGCCCGCGACCGCTTCCGGGTCAGCGACCGCCGCTTCGAGCGGCGCATCACCCTAGGCGGTGCTGATGGCGTGTTGGCCACCCTGCTGGTGGGCGAGTCCGCCGGCTTCCGCCGCGTCTACGTCCGGGCCGCTGGGGACAACGCCGTCTATGACGTCACGCTGCCTCTGTTCGATCTCTCCAATCGCGACAATGACTGGCTCGATCGCGACCGGCTGCGGGTCAATCCTGAACGGATCAACCACTTGGCCAGTGCCGACTGGTCCTTGGTCCGTGGCGCCGAGGGCTGGCAGTTGGAAGGTGCCGCCGATTCGCCCGATCCGGCGGCCGTGAACGGTCTGCTGCAGCAGGTGGCCAACTTGCGTTATCGCGGCGTCCTTGGTCACGACGAGCCGGTGACCCTAGACCCCACTGCGGATCCCTTCACCCTGGATATCGGGCTCGCCGATGGGACCAAGCGCCGTTATCGGCTGGCAACCACGGTGAGTGGCGACTATGTGCTCAGCGACCCTGCCAGTGCGCATCGTTATCGGCTCGCGGCCTATGACGTGGATGGCTTGCCGCGGATCGATACCACTACCCTCACCAACCCGCCGGCGGAGTTGCTGACCGCTGCCGCGATCGCCGCCGCCGCCGAGGTTGCTGCCACCGAGGCCTGGCGCAGCACTGCCGAGCCAGCGACCGAGGACGCCGACGCGCCGGCTGTGACACGAGTCCAGGACGGGGCCGCCACCCCGACCTTGGCCGACCTACTGGCCCTCGATGAGACCGGGGATACGGCTGCAGATGCCGCAGATGCCCCGCAAGAGGTCATCGCGGATGCGAGTGCGGCAGCCGCTGCCGCCCTGCCCGCGGGCGACCGCTTCGCCGAACACGAGGGGCCTTGGGAAGCAGCGTCTGCAGAGGAAGCGCCCGGAGGAGAGGCGCCCGCCGCCGCGCCGGCCGCAGACGACCTGACCCGCCGTGCGGAGCCTGCAGTTGCCCGGGCCGTTCCGATGCCTGGCGATGCGGATGCCAGCAGCCCGGCCCCCACGGCTGTCGCCGAGACTGCCATGGGTGACGATCAGGCCGCGCCGTCCGCTGCCACCCATAACCACCGCCATCGGCGCGAACCGCCGACTGTTGCTGATAGCCCGCTTGCGGCCGGCGCCGTCAATGAGCATCAGCATCGGCGCCCGCACCCGGCCCCAACACCCACCGACAGCCCGCTCGCGGCCGCCCCTCACAACGAACATCAGCAGCGGGGTCGGCAACGCGAGTCGGCGGCTGCCGCTGCGACCGCCGACTTCGAGGCCTTTGTCGACCGGCGTCCGGCCGACCGTGCCCCGCTCGGCCCGAGTCCCCAAGAGATCGCCAAGGACTTCGAGCGCTTTACCGATCGCCGGCCCGAGGAGCGCATCGCTGATGCGCTTAGCCAGACAGCGGTGGCCCCTCCGGCCTCCCGACCGGGGCCTGGCGCCGACGTGACGCGCGGCACGGTCGACAGTGCGGCAGCGGATGCTGAGTTGCCCACCTTCCTCGGTCCTGACGAGCCTGCACCGCTCGCCGCGGATGGCCCGGCAGCGGAGGAGATGGCGCCGGGCCAGATCGAACCAGACCAGCGTCGCCCTCAACCGCCGCGGGTTGCCACGGTTCCGCTGGATGCCCCGCCCCAGGGTCAGACCTCGCCGGGTTGGACCCCCGCACCCGAGCAAGCGTCGCCTCCGGCGTCCGATCAGGCTACCCGAGATGCTGCCGTTCCGGCTGGCGATGCAGACGATGCCAGCGGACCTTCGACGCCCGTGCGGGCCGCGCGGGAACGCCCGGAGCATTGGGTCGATGTCAAGAAGATCCCCCATGCGCGCTGGTCACCGCCGGATCCTGCGACCGACAGCAGGACTGGCGCCGATTCTCAGGCTGCTCGCCAGGGCCAAGCGGCCGGTGAGAGGATGCTGGCGCAGGCACCGTCCGGGGCAGAGGAGATCCCGGCCGATCCCTCGGCCACCGGACGCCTCGATGCCCCGACGGATCGCGACGATGATCCGATCGACCAGGATCGGTCGCCCGCTGAGCGGGCGGCAGCCGAGGTGCCGCCGCCAGCACCGGCGGTCGCGGCACGCGGCCGTGAGGGCTGGATCAAAAAGTATGGGGTGCCCGCACCCTGGTGGTTGCCGCCCGGTCACGTCCCGGCGGACGCGGATAGCCAAGACGGCACAACGGAGACCGGCACTGCAGCCGCTCCCCCGGCCCGGCCGCGACAGTACGAGGCCTATGATCAGGACGAGATCCCGCCCCGTGCCTACCGTCAGCAGACCCCGCCGCCCGCGACGGCTCCAGTGCCGCGACCGCAACCAGGCGCGCGGTCCGATCCGGCTGCAGCAGCGCCCGCCCGGGAACTGCCGCGCCCGGCGCAACGGCGACCGGAACCGCCGCGGCAACTGCCGCCGGCCGCCAGCGCTGTGCCGTCGGCACCATCCCGCGCCTCTGGCCCGGATACTGCCGCTGATGCCCTGCTCCCCTCGGACCCGCGGCTACCGGGCACCGATGTCGCTGGCCGTCCCGCTGACGCTCCCATCGCCGAACCAATGACAGCCCGGCCGGTCCGTCCGTTCTCAGGCCCGACCCCTGAGCGGACCCCGGCGCAGGAGGCGCCAGCGCAGCCCAGCACGCCGCCAACCGCACCCGCCCAGCCAACGGCCGCGGCGGTCGATGACAGTCCTGTCAATGCCGCGATTGCCGCGGCTTCGGCGGCCGCTGCTGCGGCTGCGGCCGCGGCCGAAGCCGCCACGGTGGCGGCGCAGGCCGCGCAGGCGGCAGCCAGCGCG
>REDK01000148.1 GCA_007693535.1 Chromatiaceae bacterium | reverse complement strand
TGGGGGCCGCCGGCGGCCTGGTTGGCCTGTGGCTGCTAGGGCTGGTGCTCTGGCCCATCCCCTGGACTCGGCCAGCAGGGGCGCTGCTGCCGGCCAGCGTGGTGCAGGGCAACGTGGAGCAGTCGTTGAAGTGGGCCCCGGATGGACTGCTGCCGACCCTGGAGATCTATCTGGGCCTGACCCGCGCGGTGCTCGGCAGTGCGCTGATCGTCTGGCCGGAGACCGCGATTCCGGAGTTTCTGCATCATCCCGACGTGCAGACCATGGTCTCGCGCCTCGGGGAGAGCGCCCGCGCCGCCGGCAGCGAGGTGGTGTTTGGCGTGCCGGCGATGGACCCGGACGGGTACTACTACAATGCCTTGGTCAGCATCGGCTCGGCCAGCGACCGCTACGACAAGCGCCATCTGGTTCCCTTTGGCGAATACTTGCCATTCAAACGACATCTACGGCCGCTGATCGACTGGTTCGAGGTCCCCATGTCGGACTTCAGCCGCGGCCGCGCCGCCCGGCCGCTGTTGCAGGTGGGGCCACATCTGGTGGGGGCGTCGATCTGCTACGAGGATGTCTTTCCCGACCAGGTGCGCGAGGCCCTGCCGGAGGCTGCCTGGCTGATTAATGTCAGCAATGATGCCTGGTTCGGCGATTCGCTGGCCCCGCATCAGCATCTGGAGTTTGCCCGCATGCGGGCCCTGGAGAACGGCCGCGACCTGGTGCGGTCGACCAACACCGGGATCTCGGCCATCATCGATCACCGCGGACGTGTGCGCGGGCAGATCCCGTCGTTTGCGCGCGGCACCTTGACGGTGGCGATCCAGCCGCGGGTCGGGACGACCCCGTTCTCCCGCCTGGGCAGTGGGGTGTCGGTGGGGCTGGCTCTGTCGATGCTGCTGGCGGCCCTGCTGGTGCGTTGGCGCCGCCCGGTGCCCGATTGACCAGCGTGCCGGCCTGACGAGTGCCGGCCCCATATTGTTGCCGGTTGGGGCAGGGGCCCGATTGGCATTGGTCTGGCCGGCCGCGGCCGGTATGATGCGGGGCGGGCGCGGGTATCCGTCCCGCCCTGGCGATCCCCGTTCCCGTTGCAGGGTGCTGTCTTGCTTGCCATTGCCTATTTCTTTATCGACCTCTCCCTGCTGCGGCGCCCGCCCCAGGATCTGCCTGCCTCAACCGTCCTGTTCTGGCTGGTCACCCTCACCGCCTTCGGCGGCGGGGTGTTGCTTGCGGTCACTGCCGGCAGTCCGGCCAGCGTCGGCAGCGCCCAGAGCGTGCTCGGGCTGGGGTTGATGTACGCGGCCCTCTATCTGGGCCTGAATCTGGTCGAACGCACAGCGCGCTTTTGGCAGGCCGCCACCGCCTTGGCCGGGGCCGATACCCTGGTTGGCCTGATCGCCCTGCTGCCGATCGGGCTCGCGGTCAGTCAGGGTGGCAGCGCCGGCGAGGAGTCGGGCGCCCTGGCCCTGGCCGGGCTCATGTTCCTGGGGCTAGTGGTCTGGAGCGTAGTGATCAAGGGCCACATCCTGCGCCATACCTTCGGACTGACCCTGGCCCAGGGAGTGGCCATCGCCGTGGCCTTCGACCTGTTCTCGTTCATCGCCGTCGCCGCCCTGACCGACGTCGGGAGCGCGGCCTGACCCTGGAGCCGGCGTCCGGTGCCGGTATTCGGGGCCGGCGCGACCCCGGCGGCCGATCTCCGACCCTCGTGCGCGCCGGACCGCCAGTGCGTCACCGCTGTCCGACCCCGATCCAACCCGCAGCAATGCGTCCTGACCCCTGATGCACCTTCACATCCTTGGTATCTGCGGCACCTTCATGGGCGGTGTCGCCCTGCTTGCCCGCGCCCTCGGCCATCGCGTGACCGGCTCGGATGCCAACGTCTATCCGCCCATGAGCACCCAACTGGAGGCGGCCGGGATCCTGCTGCAGGAAGGCTATGCTGCCGACCAGTTGCAGCCGGCCCCGGACGTGGTGGTGGTCGGTAATGCGATGAAGCGTGGTCTGCCGGTGGTGGAGTATCTGCTCGATGCCGGCCTGCCCTACGTCTCCGGCCCCCAATGGCTGGCCGAGCATCTGCTGCGCGGGCGTCACGTGCTCGCTGTGGCAGGGACCCACGGCAAGACCACCACCGCCAGCATGCTGGCTTGGGTCCTGACCGAGGCCGGCCTCGACCCGGGGTTTTTGATCGGCGGGGTACCACAGGGGTTCGGCCAGTCGGCCCGGCTCGGGCGTGGCAGCTGCTTCGTGGTCGAGGCAGACGAATACGACACCGCCTTCTTCGATAAGCGCTCCAAGTTCGTCCATTACCAGCCGCGAACCCTGGTACTGAACAATCTGGAGTTTGATCACGCGGACATCTTCGACGATCTGGCGCAGATCGAGCGGCAGTTTCATCATCTGGTGCGGATCGTGCCGGGCACCGGGCGGATCCTCTATCCGGCCGCCGATGCCGCCCTGGCGGCGGTGCTGGCGATGGGCTGCTGGACCCCCACTGAGACCCTCGGGTTGGCACCCGACGATGGCGCAACCGACTGGTCGGCGCGGCTGCTGGCAGCCGACGGCTCGGCCGCCGAGATCAAGCGATGCGGGCGGTCGGTGGGGGTGCTGCGCTGGTCGCAGCTCGGTCGTCACAATGTCCGTAACGGCCTGGCGGCGATTGCCGCCGCTGCCCAAGTCGGCGTCGACCCGGTGGCGGCAGTGGCCGCCTTGAGCCGCTTCGCCGGGGTCCGCCGCCGGCTGGAATGGCGCGGCGAGGCCGGCGGGGTGCAGGTCTATGACGACTTCGCCCATCATCCCACCGCCATCGCCACCACCCTCGACGGGCTGCGCCAGCGCGTCGGCGACGCGCGCATCCTGGCGGTGCTGGAGCCACGCTCCAACACCATGCGCATGGGGGTGCACGCGGCCGCCCTGGCCGCCGCGCTGGCGCCGGCCGACCAGGTCTGGATCTACGCCCCGCCCGACCTGGGCTGGGATGCCGCGGGCGCGTTGGCCGCACTGGGCGCCCGCCTGCAGGTGCAGGATCAGGTGGTCACCCTGGTGACCCGGATCGCCGCCGCCGCGCAACCTGGCGACCATGTGCTGGTCATGAGCAATGGCGGCTTTGAGGGCATCCATCAGCGCCTGCTCGAGGTCCTGACGGTGGCCTGATCCGGTGGCCTGATCCGGCGGCCGGAGGTGCCGATCGCCGGCGGCAAACCGCTGCCGGCCGGTCCCGACCGGTTGCCCCCGCCATTGCGTTTCGCTCGTCCCCTACCGGCTGCCCGGACTCTCCATGTCGAACCCCTGGACCCAGACCATCGCCCTGGCCCTGACCGGCGCCTCCGGCACCGCCTACGGCCTGACCTTGCTGCGCTGCCTGCTGGCCGCCGACGTGCGCGTCTATTTGCTCATCTCCCAGGCCGCGCAGGTGGTCCTGAAGATGGAGTCCCGCCTCGACGTGCCGGCGCGTCCGGCGGACGCCGAGGCCTTCCTGAGCAACCGCTTCCAGGCTCGGCCCGGTCAGTTGCAGGTGTTCGGGCGTCAGCAATGGACTGCGCCGGTCGCCAGCGGCACCAGCCCGCCGGATGCGATGGCCATCTGCCCCTGCACCACCGGCACCCTGGCCAGTATCGCCGCCGGCCAGAGCGGCGACCTCATCGAGCGCGCTGCCGATGTCGTGCTCAAGGAGGGCCGCAAGCTGATCCTGGTGGTGCGCGAGACCCCCTTCACCAGCATCCATCTGGAGAACATGCTGCGCCTGGCGCGCGCCGGGGCGGTGATCATGCCGGCCAATCCCGGCTTCTATTTCAATCCACAGACCATCCAGGACATCGTGGATTTCATGGTTGCCCGGGTGCTCGATCACCTGGGGGTGCCCCACGCCCTGTCCCGGCGCTGGGGCGACTGAGGCGCCCGCGTCCATGCCCGCCCGGCCGCGCGCCCCGGCGCGTCTCATCCTGGATCATCGGCCGCGCGCCGGCCACCGCCGGCGCTGGCCGCGCTGGCTCCTACTGCTGCCCCTGACCGGCCTGCTGCTGGCGGCCCTGCTGCTGCCCGGCTCGCCGGTGCGCCTGACCGCGGTACCGGGTGCACTAGCCACGCTACTCGCGGCCTTGCCGAGGGCGTCTCCGGAGCCGCCGCCAGTGCCACCGCGGCAGCGCTTCCTGGCCGCCGAGGCGGCCTTGGCGGCGGATGACCTGGAGACCTTCGCCGCACTTGCCGCCGGCCTGAAGGATTATCCCCTTTGGCCCTATTTGCGCGCCGCCGAACTGACCCGCGACCTGAGCGCGGCAGAACCGGCGGCGATCCAGACCTTCCTCGATACCTACGGTGGGAGCACCCCGGCCGAGCTGGTGCGCCGCCCCTGGTTGGCGCATCTGGCCCGCCAGCAGCGCTGGCCGGCTTTCCTCGCTGCCTATCGGGACAACGGCTCGCTTGCCCGTACCTGTCTGCAGCGGCGCGCCCTGCTTGCCACCGGCCGGCCTGATGCGGCCTTCGCCGAACTGGCCGCGATCTATCTCACCGGTCGCTCGTTGCCCAATGCCTGCGATCCCCTGTTCGCAGCCTGGTTTGCCGGCGGCGGGCTGGCACCAGACCTGGTCTGGGCGCGTATCGAACTGGCCCTGGCGCGCGGCAACACCGGGGTCGCGGCCTTCCAGGGCCGCTATCTGCCGGCCGCGCAGCAGCCCTGGCTGGAGCATCTGGTGGCTCTGCACCGGCTGCCGCGGCAACTGCCGAACCTGGTCGGGGAGGTCGCCGCGATCTCCGACCCAGCGCGCCGCGACACCATCCTTGGCCATGGCCTGGAGCGCCTGGCCCGCACCGATCCGGCCGCTGCCGTCGCCGCCTGGGCGACACTCACGCAGCGCAGCGAGCCGTCCCGGCGGCTGCGCGAACAGGCCCAGGTGGCGATCGGTGCCGCCCTCGCCCGACAGGGCGATGCGCAGGCCCTGGGCTGGCTTGCCGAACTCGAGCCAAGCGCGGACAACCTGGACCTCCAGCGACAGCGCTTGCGTGCCGCCCTGGATCTCACCGCCTGGGGGCCGCTTGCGGACTGGGCCGCAGCCCTGCCGGCAGACGCCGGCGACCTGGGCGAATGGCAATACTGGCGCGGGCGCGCCCTGCTGCAGCAGGGCGACCTACGTGCGGCCGCCCATGCCTTTGCCGCCGCCGCCGGGGCGCGCAGCCTGTGGGGCTTCCTGGCCGCCGATCTGCTTGGCCGGCCGCCGGCCCTGGGGCATCGGCCGGTGCCGGGCGCCGACCCCGCCGACCTGGGTGACGACGGTGTCGCCAGGCGCATCGCTGAACTGCGTGCGCTCGGGCGCGAGGACGCGGTTCAGCGCGAATGGCGCGACCTCAGCGCTGGTCTGAACGGCGATCAACTGCTCGCCGCCGCGGGGTTCGCTGCAGAACTCGGGCTCGCCAACGACGCCATCATGGCCTTGGTGCGCGCCGATTACTGGGATGACCTGGAGCTGCGCTTCCCGCTCGCCCACCGCGACCTGGTCACTGCCGCCGCCGCGTCGCACGCTCTGCCGGCGGACTGGATCTTTGCGGTGATCCGCCAGGAGAGCGCCTTCCGGCCCGGGGTTGCCTCCCATGCCGGGGCAGTCGGGTTGATGCAACTGATGCCGGCCACCGCCGCCGAGGTCGCCCGCCGGGCCGGCCGGTCGCCGCCGGGGCGCGCGGCGCTGACCGACCCGGCCCTGAACATCGACCTCGGCAGCCGCTACCTGGCCGCGATGCGCGCGCGCTTCCACAATCATCCGCTGCCCGCCACCGCTGCCTACAACGCCGGCCCCGGCGCGGTGCGCCGCTGGCTGCCGGAGACCCCGCTAGCCGGCGACCTCTGGATGGTGCGCATCCCCTATCGCGAGACCCGCGACTATGTGCGTCTGGTCCTGATGTATCAGGTCATCTACCGCGACCGGCTGGGCCTGCCGCCGCTGCGGCCCTGGGCGATGATGCGCCCGGTGGGGCGCGCCTGAGCGGCCGAACGGGAACTGATCGCGCGTATCGGGCGGCGTTCGCGCTGCCGCACCAGCTATTGGTGGGTGTGCCAGCGCGACCGCCGGTGCGGCCTGCCCCCGGCACTCGTCCCCGGCCAGCACCGGCGCGGGCCGGATTGGGCCACACCGGGTCAGTCTGGCCGAGCCCGGGCCGGCTCAGGTCTGCGCTGTTTGGCCGCCCTGCAGGTCGCGGATGATGCCGCTGGTGCTGCGCTCCGGTACCAGCGGCACCAGCACCACCTGACCGCCCCAGGCCCGCACCTCGCGGGCGCCGACCACCTCTTCCTCGCGATAATCGGCCCCCTTGGCTAGGACGTCCGGGCGGATCGCCGCGATCAAGTCGAGGGGCGTGTCGCTGTCGAACAGC
Organism: Chromatiaceae bacterium; assembly: GCA_007693535.1. GTDB lineage: Bacteria > Pseudomonadota > Gammaproteobacteria > Chromatiales > Chromatiaceae > Lamprobacter. The sequence goes on along the minus strand of REDK01000148.1, from coordinate 20,705 downwards.
ACCACGGCATCCACCGCGGCCAGGGCCGCCAGCACCCGGGCGCGGTCGGCGGCGCCGATCAGCGGGCGTTGCGGCCCCTTCAGGGCACGCACCGAGCGGTCGCTGTTGAGCCCGACTACTAGTCGCTGCCCGTGCCGGCGGGCCCGCTCCAGATAGGTGACATGGCCGACATGCAGCAGGTCGAAGCAGCCGTTGGTGAAGACGATGCGCTCGCCGCGGGCGCGCCAGTCGCGCATCCGGGTCAGCAGGTCAGGCAGTGCGCAGACCTTGGCCGCTTGCTCCAGGGCCGCCTCGCCGCTGATGGCGGCGGCCAGTTCGGCGCGGTCGATGGCGGCCGTGCCGACCTTGCCCACCACCACCCCGGCGGCCAGGTTGGCCAGGTGGGCGCTGTCGATGGGGTCGAGCCCGGCAAGGCGGGCGGCGGCGATCGTGGCAATGACGGTATCCCCGGCCCCAGAGACATCGAACACCTCGCGCGTCAGGGCGGGGATGCGGGTGACGCCGTCGGCGCCAAGCAGGGCCAGACCCAGCTCGCCCAGGGTCAGTACCAGTTGTTCCAGCCCGAGCCGGGCGCGCAACCGGCCGCCGGCGGCGAACAGTGCGTCGAGATCGGCTGCGTCGGTGCCGGTGGCCAGGGCCAGCTCAGCGCGGTTGGGGGTCATCAGGGTAGCCCCTTGGTAGCGATCGAAGTCGGCGCCCTTGGGGTCGATCAGGACCGGTCGGCCGGCGGCATGGGCGGCCTGGATCAGGCGCTGGCAGAGGCCGCCGGTGAGGACCCCTTTGGCGTAGTCCGAGAGCAGCAGGGCATCGACCGCCTCCAGCCGCGCCGTGCAGGCGGCGAAGAGGGCCTGCTCGGCGGCGACGGTCAGCGGCGTCACAACCTCGGCATCGATGCGCAGCATTTGCTGCTGACCGCCGATCACCCGGGTCTTGTTGGTGGTGGCGCGTCCCGGCTGCACCAGCACCGTCTCGGTATCGATGCCCAGATCGGTGAGGGCGGCCAGCAGGTCGTCGCCGGCGGCGTCGTGGCCAATCACCCCGGCCAGCTCCACCTGACAGCCCAGACCGACCAGGTTGCGCGCAACGTTGGCGGCCCCGCCGGCTACCGCGTCCTCGCGGGTCAGGTGCAGCACCGGCACCGGGGCCTCCGGCGAGATCCGGCTGACCTGGCCCCATAGATAGCGATCCAGCATCAGGTCGCCGACCAGCAGCAGGCGGTGGCCGCCGAGCGTGCCAGCGATGGCGGCCAGGACCTGTTCAGGTTGCCGGAACATGGGCAGCCCCGCTCAGGCGCCGGGCCGCTGCGCTGCGGCCACCGCCTGGCGCTCGACCAGATCGCAGAGCAGATGGCCCAGCAGGATATGCGCTTCCTGGATGCGCGCGGTGTTGCGCGAGGGTACCTGCAGGCAGAGTTCGCAGCAGTCGGCCAGGGCGCCGCCGTCGGCCCCGGTCAGGCCGACTCGGTATAGGTCGAGGCCGGCGGCGCGCTCCATCGCGCGCACGACGTTCGGGCTATTGCCGGAGGTGGACAGGCCCACCAGCAGGTCCCCCGGTCGCCCCAGGGCCTCGACCTGGCGGGCGAAGACCTGCTCGAAGCCGTAGTCGTTGGCCACCGACGTCAGGATGGAGCTGTCGGTCGTCAGGGCGATGGCGGCCAGCCCAGGGCGCTCGCGCTCGAAGCGGCCGACCAGTTCCGCGGCCAGATGCTGGCTGTCGCCGGCACTGCCGCCGTTGCCCATCCACAGCAGGCGGCCGCCGCCGGCCAGGCAGGACCAAGCGCGCTCGGCAAAGGTTTGCAACTGCGGGCGCAGCGCCTCGAGGCCGCGGATTACCTCCAGATGGGCGGCGAGGACGGCGCCGATGGGGTCATCGCCAGCGGCCGGGGCGGGGGACGGGTCAGTCGGCGGGTAGTGCGCAGGCAGCGGATCGGACATCTGGGCAAGACGACGCTGGGCAGGGGACGGGGTCCCGATGGGCCGGGGTTTGTCAACGGTAGCAGAAGCCCGCGCTGCCGTCGTCGTCAGCGTCTAGCCACAACACACCCGCGGCGAACATACGATCGTGTGCCGCCGCACGTCCGCTGTCTTCGGGCTCGCCCGACAGCATCAGTGTCCCCCAGTCGGTGAAGGCGACCGGCATTCCGTGCGATACCTGCTACCGCTGACGGCGTCAGGCCGCATCCGGTCGCGATCTTGGTTGCCCGGTGTCGGCTGGTGTAGCATCGAGTTTGGCGGCGGTGACAGCGGCGACCAGCGCTGCTCCTGCCAGCGGCGCGTCGTAGTCGATGCGCGCGACGGTGTGCCTCAGTGCCGAGCGTCGGGGTGGATCATCGGCATGATGGCCGCGACCGAGCTGATGCCGCCGCTGACCAGATTCCGGGCCCGGTTGCCACCTTCGGCGGGCGGGGACCGACCCGCCTTGGAGGCCGGATCGTGGTTCCTGCAAGACGAAGCGGCGGAGGTGCCAGCATGCCGATCAGCAGCTCCCGCCAACCACGCCGCGGCGGCGACCTCATCTCCGATGCCCCTTCTGATCCCGCCAGCGAGGACGGTGACGGCGATTTCACCACGAGGGTGGTCCCGTCGCCGCGAGGGCTGTGCTGGGATGCCTGGGGCATGACCAATACCGGTAAGCTGCGCCGGGTCAATGAAGACGCCTTCCTGATCCATCCCTCGCAGCCGCTCTGGCTGGTGGCCGACGGCATGGGCGGGCATGCCCGCGGCGACCTCGCCAGTACCGGCATCGTCCGGGCGTTCGATCGGCTGGCGCTGCCCGAGCGCCTGAGCGATTGTGCTGATCTGGTCGAGCAGACCCTGCTGGAGATCAACGCGGGCCTGTGCCGGCTGGCGGCGGCTGAGGGCGGCGGCGAGACCATCGGCAGCACGGTGGTGGTGCTGCTTGCGCGCCGCGGCTTGATGCTCTACCTGTGGGCCGGCGACAGCCGCCTGTATCGTTGGCGCGGCGGACAGCTCGAGCAGCTGACCCAGGATCACAGCCAGGTCCAGGAGATGGTCGCCGAAGGTCTGCTGCGCCGTGATCAGGCTGAGTCCCATCCGGCCGCCAATATCGTGACCCGGGCGGTGGGCGGCAGCGAGGATCTCTTCCTGGACCTTGACTATCGGCCAGTGGCAGTGGGCGACCGCTTCCTGCTGTGCAGCGATGGGCTGACCAAAGAGCTCCCGGAGCCGGAGATCGCCGCCATTCTGGGTGCGCACGGCGATGCGGTGTCCCTGTGCCGGGCGTTGCTGGAGCGGGTGATGGCCACTCCGGCGCGCGACAATGTGACCCTGGTGGTGGCCATTGCCGGGGCCGATCCGGCTGCGGCGCGTGCGCGATAGTGGTGATGGACGACTGACGGGCGCGCATCGCCGCCTGTCTGCGTGTGCAACGGCCGGTCGCGCAGTTGCGCGCCGCCTCGATGCCCTGGTCAGCGCGCCTGCGGGACAGCCTGACGCCGTGGCCGGGCCCCATCTGGTCCGAGAGATCGGAGGTTGACCCGTGAACGCTCCCGCGTCCTGCTCGCCGCTGCGCCAACTGGCCCTGGATTACGCCGCCGGCAACCTCGACCGGGAGGCGTATCTCGCCGCGCGCCGGGTCATGCTGGATGCCCTCGATGCCCATCCCGCGTTCAGCGATGCGCCGCTGGCCACTGACGATACCGGCGGCACCATCGCGGTAGCGGACCCTGGAGCCGCGGTCGCAGGGGGCGCTGCCGCACCGGCTGCGATGCCGGTCGCTGCGCGGCGGCGGCGCTGGTGGCCTTGGGTTGGTGGTGGCCTGGCACTGGGGCTCGCGGTGTTGGCAGGTGCGGTGCTGCTGTGGCCGTTGGTCCCATCGCCCTCACCCCGGCTGAACGCACCGCCAGCGCCGGCGGGAGCGACGGCCGCCGACGCGCAGGCGACCCGCGCCGAACCCGGGCTGGCGACCGAATCGGAACCGGCCCCGGCGACCCCGGTTGCGGAGCCGACCCGGGAGGCCACCGCAGCGCCCGACCCCGGTTCCGACCCCGGTTCCGACCTAGGTCCCGACCCAGGTCCCGACCTGGGTTCGTTGTTGACAGCAGGCCCGGAGTCGTCCGCGGATATGCTGGAGCGCCTGCTCATGGTGGCAGCGCCCGATGATCCCTGCACCAGGGATGCCACTCGTCGCGCCCGCGCCGCGGTCTATCGCTGCCGCGATCCCTTCGGCGGCGGTTCTGCTGAGGGACTGGATCTGCGCGTGATCCCGGCCCTGACCCCCTTTGCGATCAGCGACCGCCCGCAGAATCTGGAGGTCTGGTGCCAGCGCTTCCCGGTTGCCTGTCCGGCGCCGGTCGACGCACGCGCCGCTGCCTACGGGGTTTGGATCGGGCAGAAGTCCGGTCGCACCTATCGCCCGGCGAGCGCGGCGGAACTGGCGGCCGCGGCCGCCTACGGGATGCACCTGAGCACTGGGGACGACAGTCTGATCTATCTGGTGCGCGACCTGGAGCGGCCGGCCAGCAAGGTGGAGAGCGAATGGCTGAACCATTGGTGGCGCCAGTTCCATCGCGCCGGCGATAGGGCCGGTGGTTGAGCCGCGTTGGCAGAGTGGCGGCAGTGCGTCCCTGCAGCTGATGTCAGCCTGCTCTGCCCACTCCTGGCTTGTCGACTGGCGGCGTGCGAGCCGCGTGGCGGGTCGGATCGCACCGGTTCATCCATTGGGGCGGGTGAGCGCTCCCGTGGCTTCAGGGCTTGGGGCAGCCGCTCAGGCGGCCGCGACGCGACGTGCCCGCAGCATCTGCAGGGCCAGATCGAGGGCCGCGAGCAGGCTGCCAGGGTCGGCGCGATCGCTGCCGGCGAGATCCAGCGCGGTGCCATGGTCGACTGAGGTGCGGATGAACGGCAGCCCCAGGGTGACGTTGACCGCCTGCCCGAACCCCAGGTGCTTGAGCACCGGCAGGCCTTGGTCGTGATACATGGCCAGCACCGCATCGACCGTGGCCAGCCGCGGCGGGACGAAGGCGGTATCCGCCGGCAGGGGACCGATCAGATCCAGCCCCGCGGCGCGCAGTTCGGCGAGCACCGGGGCAATGATGTGCTGTTCCTCCTGTCCCAGGTGGCCGCCTTCGCCGGCATGCGGGTTGAGCCCGCACACCAGGATGCGCGGTCGCGCGATGCCGAAGCCGTCGCGCAGGCCCTGGTCCAGGCGCCGGATCAGCCCATGCAGGTGGGGGCGGGTCAGGGCGGCCGGCACTGCCGCTAGCGGTAGATGGGTGGTCGCCAGGGCGACCCGCAGCCCGGGGGCGACCAGCAGCATCACCGGTTCGGCCCCGCAGCGGGCGGCAAGGAACTCGGTATGGCCGCTGAAGGGCAGGCCGGCATCGTTGATCACCCCCTTGTGGATCGGGCCGGTCACCAGGGCATCGAACTGCCCGTGCAGGCAGCCGTCGCAGGCCGCCGCCAGGGTGGCAAGGACATAGCCGGCATTGGTCGGGTCGAGCACGCCGGGGTGCGCCGGTTGTGCCAGCCGCGCGGCGTCCAGCAGGTCCAGGGTGCCCGCTGGCTGAACCGTGGTCGCGGGTGCGGCGGTGACCGGGAGCAGCCGCAGCCCCAGCCCTAGCGCACGTGCCCGCCCGAGTAGCAGCTCGGGGTCGCATACCGCCACCAGCCGGGCGGCCGGGCGCTCCGTGGTCGGGCGTTGCGCGATCCGCACCAGCAGGTCCGGGCCGATGCCGGCCGGTTCGCCGGGGGTCAGAGCAAGGCGGGGGATCGCGGCCATGGCGGGGTGGGCAACGCTCAGAAGTTGTCTTGATCCAAGCGCAGCTCGACGTAGGCCTCGGCACGCAACTGGCGCAGCCACAGTTCGGTGGCCTCCTCGGCCTTGCGCTGGCGCAAGGCCTCGCTCGCCTTCTGACGCATCGCCGCGTCGGTGCTGTCCTGTTCGCGGCGCTCCAGCGCCTGCACCAGGTGCCAGCCGAACGGGCTGGCGAAGGGCGGGCTGATCTCGCCGGGGGCGAGACCCTGCAGCACCCGCTCGAACTCGGGGACGGTGTCGCCAGGGCCGATCCAACCCAGATCGCCGCCCTTGAGGGCCGAGCCGGTGTCGTCGGAATGGGCGCGGGCGAGGGTGGCGAAATCATCGCCGCCGGCAACGCGCTCCCGTAATTGCAGCAGCCGCCGTCGCGCCTCCTCGTCGGAGACAATCTCGCTGGTGCGGATCAGGATATGGCGGGCATGGGTCTGGGCCACGCCGGTGGGGCTGTCCCCCTTGATGTCGGCGATGCGGATGATGTGAAAGCCGCTCGGGCTGCGCAGTGGGTTGGTGAATTCCCCTCGGCGCAGCGTCTGCGCCGGCTCCACCGCCAGGGTCGGCACCTCGGCGATCGGGAACCAGCCGAGGTCGCCCCCTTCCAGCGCACGGCGGCCGTCGGAATGGGCCACCGCGAGCTTGGCGAAGTCCTCGCCGGTGCGCAGACGCCGCACCAAGTCCTGGGCCTTGCGCTGGGCCTGTTCCACCTCCGCGGTGCCGGGGACGTCCGGCAGCGCGATCAGGATATGCTGGAGGCGCACCTCGGTGCGGCGGATCAGGCTGTCGGCATCGGTGGTCAGGAAGCGGTCGACCTCCTGCTCGCTGATGCGGATATTGCGGATCACCTCCTCTTGTTGCAGCCGCGTGGTGAGGAGTTGGCGGCGGGTATCGGCGCGGAAGTCGTGCCAGGCGATGCCACTCTGCTGCAGGGCCTGGCGCAATTCCTCCAGGCTGAGGCCATTGCGCTCGGCGATGCTGGTCAGCGCCTGATTGAGGGTGCCGTCGTCGATCTCGATCCCCAATTGCTCGGCGCGCTGGGACTGCAGGCGGGCCAGGATCAGGCGCTCCAGCAACTGCCGCTGCAGTACGTCGCGGGCTGGCAGTTCGGTGCCCTGGGCGCGCAGTTCCGGCAGTAGCAGCGATAACTCTCGATCCAGCTCGCTCTGCACGATGACATCGTTGTTGACCACCGCGACGATGCTGTCTAGCGGTTGTATGGGTGACGCCAAGGTGGCCAGTGGGACAGCCAGGGGGGCGGCGCCAAGCAGGGCGCTGGCCAGGGCCAGCGCCGCACCGGTGCGGGCGGTGCGCCGCCGGCCCCGTTCAAAAGGTTCGGTAACCATGGATCTCCTGTTCGAGAAAGCTACTGACCGGACTGCCAATCGCGCCGAGGCCGGCCAGCTCGAATTGCAGCATGATCGAATTGGTGGCCGGGGCATCCGGGCGGTTGCGGTAATGACGGCCCAGCACCCGCACCTTCCAGCAGCACTGTCCGAATTGGATGCCGGTGAAGAATTCGCTGGTCTCGTCATTCAGCAGCGAATAGAGCCAGCGTCCGACCAGTTCGGTATGCGGCCCGACGGCGAGGCGAAACGATAGATCGGTATCTTCGTAGCGATCGAAGGCCGAGGTCCCCCGCTCGAAGCGATAGCCAGCATTGAAGAGTTGGCGGTCATCGTCGGTGCGGTACTGCAGTTGCAGCGTGCGCCGGCCCCAGGGTTCGGCGGCATCGGGATCCCATTCCAAGCTGGCGCGGCCGGTCCAGCGTTCCAGCAATTGGGCGGCCAGTTCACCGGTATAGGGGGAGGTCGTCGCAGTTGCCACCGGGCGTCCGATCTGTACCCGGCGATCGGCGAAATAGAATATGCGTCCCAGACTCAGGCGCAGTTGCTCGATACCGGTGGTCGGCTGCAGGACCCGCGAGGTCAGGGCCGCACTCAACTGGTTGGCGTCGCCAATGCGGTCGCGGCCGGTGAAGCGGTTATTGCGAAACAGATTGGCAAAGCTGAAGGTCAGCTCGGAGCTGTCGAAGACCGGCGCGTCGTCCTGATCGACATAGGGCGTGTACAGATAATACAGGCGTGGTTCCAGGGTCTGGAGATAGGGCCGGTCGAACCAGCGGCCGTCGCGATCGAACACCAGTCGGCCATCGAGATCGAACTGCGGCACCATATGGCTGACTGCGGTCGGGCGGTCGGGCAGGGTGTCGACCAATTCATAATGGACCAGGTTGACCCCGGCGCCCGGGATCAGGTGCCCGTAGCTGCGTCGCAACGGCCAGTTCAGGGTCGGGGCAAGTGCCAGCCGCTGGCCATGAACGCGATGCGCGTGATCGAAATGGTTGTATTCGGCATCGAGGTTGCTGATGACCCCCGGGGCGAAGGTCTGTGGGCGCAGTCGAAACAGCAGTTGCGGGAGCCGGCGATAGGGCCGCGAAGCCGGCGGCGAGTCGACATCGACGGTCTGATAGGCCTCCAGTCGCGACAGTAGCGACCACTGGTCGGCGCTGTAGAGCAGATCGCCCTGCTGCAGCAGCCAGCGCGTGCTGGTGGTGTCCAGGTTATTGCCGAAGTCCTGCAGGTAGGTGCTGTCGGTGACCGCAGCGAAATCCAGGTTCGTGGACCAACGCCGGCCAAAGCGCCCCTGTTGCTCCAGACGCACGGCACCGCGCGGATTGCCCTCCTCGCTGCGGCGGTCCTGAATGATCTCCGCCTGGACCATGCCGCGGTCGTGGCGGGTGAGATAACGGAACTCGCTGCCGAGCAGCAGGCCGGTCTTGCTCAGCAAGCGGGGATAAAAGGTCGCGTCCATGTGCGGGGCGATGTTCCAGTACCAGGGGACGGTCAGGTCGAAGCCATGGTCGTCGGAATAGCCGATGCTCGGGATCAGTAGGCCGCTTTGGCGGCGATCGTCGATGGGAAAATCCAGGTAGGGGGTATACAGCACCGGCAGGCCGCGGATGCGCAAGCGGGCATTGCGGGCAATGCCGCGGCCGCTGTCCTGGTTCAAGTCCAGGCGGCTGGCACGCAGCGACCAGGCGCGCGACCCGGGCGGGCAGGCGGTGTGGGTGATATTGCGATAGCGGGTCAGTTGCGGGTTGATGATCTCGGCCAGGTCGGCCTCGCCACGGAGATTGGTCGGGCCGCTGAAGCGGTAACGGACCACGTGCATCTCGCCCTGTTCGGTTTCCAGGTTGAGCCGGGCATCGCGGCCCACCATGCGCAGCCCGGGATACTCCAGAAAGGTAGGGCCGAAGCTGGCCAGATCGCCGGTGGCACGATTGTAGTCGATGGCCGGGGCCTGCACCCGCTGGGTACCGCGGCGCAGGTCCACCTCGCCGGTCAGGCGCAGCACGTCCTCTTCCTCTCCGTAGTCGACCCCGCCGGCATCGATATCGGCCGGGGTCTCCGGACCCGGCAGGGGCAGCGCCGGTGCCGGTCCCAGGCGCGGTGGTCGGGGTCCGCAGAAGTCCCAGTCCAGGCCGGCATGCAACTGCCCAGCGCGTACTTCGTCGGGGTCGCGCCCAGCCCAGTGGATGCTGGTCGGGGTGTCCAGATGGCCGGGGACACGCACCGGGGTGCGGCCCGGGATGCCAGGTGGCGTGGACGGGATCAGCGCGGGTGGCAGCACCCAGACCGGCGGGTCGTTAGTGGGGACCAGAAACCCTGCTTGCGGATCGACCCGGCTGGTAAACGCGAATGGCGAGCGAATGCGCGGATCATCCAGCATGCGCGGGCTTGGTGGAAGTTCGATGCGCCGGCCCGGCGCCAGCATGGCTGGGACCGCTGCAGCCGGCGCCGTGGGGTTGGTGCTAGCGGCGGGAGGGGGCTCGGCCGCGCGCACCGGTGTCGCTGCTGGCGGCGCCGGATCGAGATCGGCGGGCTGCACCGAGCGCAGCGTGCGGCCGGGCGCCACTGCCTCCTGCGCCTGCGCGCGCGCTGGTAGCGGATGCATGGCGATGGCAAGGGCGGCGAGCGCGCCGGCGATCAGGTCGTGGCGGTCGCGGTGGCGATCCTGCGGGGACATCTCAGGGTGTGATCGGGCCTAGGGCAGGGCGGCAGATGATGGGGGTGCGGGCCGGTGCGAGACCTGTGCCGGGTTCGCGCCCAAGCCGCGGTTGGATCGGCCACCGGTCAGCGGGCCAGCCGCTCGGGCGCCTCGCGACCGGCGCGTGACAGACCCGATGGCATTACCCGTCCGGCCCGTCACGGCAAGGCAAATCCACGATCGGCGTAAAGTCGCATATTCGCCGGCAAGCGGCAAACGGCGCGAACGCCTGGCTGCCGCACAGCGGCGCCCGGGACTGCTGTCCCCACCGCTCCGCTGGCAGCAGCCTGTGCACACACCCTCCGGCGGCTGCAGGCAGTCGCTGCAACCGCCGCGCTCGTGCTAGTTTGCTGGCCTTTTGCCGGCCGTCCGGCCGCGGAGTGCAGCATGACCACAGCACGACAGCAGCAGCTACAGCAATGGCTGGCCGGGGTGCTCGGGCGGCCGGTGCCGGACCTGCGCCCGGCCTCGGCCGATGCCAGTCTGCGTCGCTACTGGCGCCTGAACGACGGCGCGCGCACCCTGATTGCGATGGATGCCCCGCCCCCGCACGAGGACACCGCGCGCTTCGCCCGCCTGGCCGCGGCCTTGCGGGCGGTGGGGCTCAACACCCCGGAGCTGTTCGCCGCCGATCATGCGCAAGGCTTCCTGCTACTCGGCGACCTCGGCGAGCAGCCCTACCTAGGACAGTTGCACGCGGACAGCGCCGAGCGTCTCTACGGCGACGCCATCGCTGCCCTGATCACCCTGCAGGCCAGCAGGCCGCTCAGCGCCTTACCCCCCTATGACGAGGCCCTGTTGCGACGCGAACTGGCCATCTGCACTGATTGGCTGCTGACCGCACTACCCGGGCTGGCCGCGGTGCCGGTGCCGGAGTGCTGGCCGGTGGCCTGCGATCGCCTAGTGGCCAATGCCCTGGAGCAGCCGCGAGTGGTCGTGCATCGCGATTACCACAGCCGCAACCTGATGCTGGTGGCCGCGGGCAATCCCGGCATCCTGGACTTCCAGGACGCTGTGGTCGGACCGGTCAGCTACGACCTGGTCTCGCTGCTCAAGGATTGTTACATCGATTGGCCGCGGGCGCGGGTCGAAGACTGGGCCTGGGGGTATTTTGACCTGGCCGTGCAGGCCGGGCTCTTGCCGGCGGCGGCGTCCGCATCCTTTCTCCGCTGGTTCGATCTCATGGGGACACAGCGGCATCTGAAGGCGGCTGGGATCTTCGCCCGCTTGGCCCAGCGCGACGGGCGGCCGGACTATCTCCAATACCTGCCGCGCACCCTGGGCTACGTGGTGGAGGTCGGCGGTCGGTATCCGGAACTGGCGGCCTTGGGTGACTTCGTCGCCACGGCGGTCCTGCCGCGGCTGCCGGCAGCGGTAGCGGCTTGGAGCCGTCCATAGGATTTCGCGGGGCAGCGGTTTCTCGGCTGTAGATGGTGCCGCGGCCTCCACCTAGTCTTGCGCCGCGAGCGCCCGATGACCGATGTCGCGGCGGCAGTAGGCACCGGCAAAGCCGATACTGTCGACCAGGGCGTAGGCACGCTCGGCGGCGGTACGCAGATCGCTGCCGAGCGCGGTGGCGCAGAGCACGCGACCGCCATTGGTGACGACCTGGTCGCCCTCACGTCGGGTGCCGGCATGGAACAGCTTGGCATGTTCGCTGCCCGGATCGCGACCGGGGGGTGCGTCCAGCCCGCTGATGACATCACCGGTGCGGTAGACATCCGGATAACCGCCGGCGGCGATGACCACGCCGAGGGCAGGCTCCGGGTGCCATGTCGCTGCGTCCGCGCACAGTTGGCCAGCAAGGGCGTCCAGGCACAGTTGAACCAGGTCGCTGTCGAGTCGCATCAGGATGGGCTGTGTCTCTGGGTCCCCTAAACGACAATTGTATTCGAGCACCCGCGGCGTTCCGTCGGGCGAGATCATCAGTCCGGCGTAAAGGAAGCCGACGTAGGCGATGCCATCTTGCCGCAGGCCGGCCAAGGTCGGGTGCATCACCTCATCCATGATGCGCTCGTGCAGGGCCGGGGTGACCACCGGTGCCGGCGAGTAGGCACCCATGCCGCCCGTATTGGGGCCGCGGTCGCCCTCGTCGCGCGCCTTGTGGTCTTGGGAACTGGCCAGTGGCAGGATGTGCTCGCCATCGAGCATGGCGATGAAGCTGACCTCTTCGCCGCTCAGGCATTCTTCGATGATGATCCGTTGCCCGGCGGCACCGAAGCGCCCCTCGCCGAGGATGGTCTCCACCGCGGCTTTGGCGCTGGCGGTATCCGGGGCCAGCAGCACGCCCTTGCCGGCGGCCAGTCCGTCCGCCTTGACCACCAGCGGCGCCGGCGTGGCGTCGATATAGGCCAGGGCCTCGGTGCGATCGGTAAAGCTGCGCCAGGGGGCGGTAGGGATGCCGTGGCGGGCCATGAATGCCTTGGCGAAGGTCTTGGAGCCTTCCAGTTGCGCGGCGGCCTGCGACGGCCCGAAACAGGGGAGCCCGGCAGCCGCGAAGGCATCGGCGATGCCGGCGACCAGCGGTGCCTCCGGGCCGACGATGGTCAGGCCGACCGCATGGGCGGCGGCGAAGCGCACCAGGGCATCGGCATCGCGGGCATCGATGGGCAGGTTCTCGACGCCGGGTTCGAGGGCGGTGCCGGCATTGCCGGGGGCGACGAACACGCGCTCGGTCAGAGGCGAGCGGGCCGCCTTCCAGGCCAGTGCATGCTCGCGACCTCCAGCGCCGATGATGAGGATGTTCATAACCTAACAGGATCCCCAATGATGCGGGCGACAGCGACCGCTGCCATGCCCAAGACCCGTTTATGATGACACGAGCGGCGCACCAACCCAATGCCGGCGGCTTGATCCTGGCCTCCCGCTGTGGGCAGCGGGGCGGGCGCGCCATGCCCCGGCGACCCAGTGTGCGGTGCCGGCGTTCGGTGTGGTCCGGGCGGCGCGCAGACCGCAAAACCCCTGGCGGGGCGGCTATACTGTCGCCACCGCGCGTGATCCGGCGGTCCTGCTGGCCACCACCGCCGGTGATCTTTCAACCCCCGTCCTCCCGTGCCGGGCGCAAGGTCCGGCCATCCGGCACCGCACCAATCAGCCTGCGTTCCGATCTCCCCATGCTCATCCAGCCCGTAATCCTCTCCGGTGGCTCCGGCACCCGCCTCTGGCCGCTGTCGCGCGAGACCTATCCCAAGCAGTTCCTGCCGCTGACCAGCGCCCACACCATGCTCCAGGAGACGGTCCGGCGCCTGGACGGGCTGGCCGCGGAGCATGCGCCGCTGGGCGCACTGACGGTGCAGGATCCGATCGTTGTCTGCAACGAGGCGCACCGATATCTGGTGGCCGAACAGTTTCGCATCATCCGCCGCGCCTGCCGCGCGATCATGCTCGAGCCGGTCGGGCGCAATACCGCGCCAGCCCTGACCCTGGCGGCGCTGGCCGCGACCGCCGGAGATGACGACCCGATCCTGTTGGTGATGCCGGCCGATCACACCATGGCCAACCCGGCCGGGTTTCGCGCCGCGGTCGCCGATGGGGCGCTGCTGGCCAGTCACGGCGGGGTGGTGACCTTCGGCATCGTGCCGACCAAGCCGGAGACCGGTTACGGCTATATCCAGCAGGGCGAGGCGCTCGACGACGCCGGGCTGCGCGGGCGCGCCCATCATCTCCTGGCCTTCGTCGAGAAGCCGGACAGCGACATGGCCCAGGGCTACCTGGCCTCCGGCGACTATCTCTGGAACGCCGGAATCTTCATGTTGCGCGCCTCGGTCTGGCTGACCCTGGTGCAACGGTTCCGCCCCGAGATCCTGGAGGCGGTGAACGCGGCGATGGCCGCTGGCAGCCGCGACGGTGCCTTCCTGCGGCTCGACGAGGAGCGGTTTCGTGCCTGCCCCAGCGATTCCATCGACTATGCAGTGATGGAGCCACTGGCTGGCCCCGAGGCGCCGCTGGACCATCCGCCGCTGGTGCTGCCGCTGGATGTCGGCTGGTCCGACGTGGGCGCCTGGTCGGCGCTGTGGGAGGTGCGCGAGCGCGACGCCTCCGGCAACGTGCTCGACGGTGATGCCTATGTGCACGACAGCAACAACAACCTGATCGTCGCCCAGCACCGAATGGTCGCGGTGGTCGGGGCCGATGACCTGGTGGTGGTCGAGACCCCGGATGCCGTGCTGGTGGCGGGTAAGGATCGTGCCCAGGACGTCAAGGCGGTCACCCAATTCCTCACCGATGCCGAGCGTCCCGAGCATCGCCAGCATCAGCGCGTGCACCGGCCCTGGGGCCAGTACGAGGCGATCGGTGCCGGCGAGCGCTATCAGGTCAAGCGCCTGACCGTGAATCCCGGCGAGTCGCTGTCGCTGCAGATGCATCACCATCGCGCTGAGCACTGGATCGTGGTCTCCGGCAGCGCCCGAGTGAGCTGCGACGACAAAAGCTTCCTGCTCACCGAAAATCAATCCACCTACATCCCGGTCGGGGCCACCCATCGGCTGGAGAACCCCGGGATCATCCCACTGGAGATCATCGAGGTGCAGTCGGGCAGCTATCTCGGCGAGGATGACATCGTCCGCTTCCAGGACGTCTACGATCGGGTGTCCTGATGGGATTCAAGTGCGGTATCGTCGGCCTGCCCAACGTCGGCAAGTCCACCCTGTTCAACGCCCTGACCCGCTCCGGTATTGCTGCGGAGAACTATCCCTTCTGCACCATCGACCCCAACGTCGGCGTCGTACCGCTGCCCGACGCGCGCTTGGAGGTCATCGCCGGCATCGTCAAACCGGCGCGGGTGGTGCCGACTAGCATGCAGTTCGTCGATATCGCCGGCCTGGTAGCTGGCGCCTCGCGCGGCGAGGGGCTGGGCAACAAGTTCCTCGCCAACATCCGCGAGACCGATGCCATCGCCCACGTGGTGCGCTGCTTCGAGAACGACGACGTGGTGCACGTGGCCGGCCGGGTCGATCCCCTCGGCGACATCGAGGTGATCGAGACCGAACTCGCGCTGGCCGATCTGGAAACGGTCGGCAAGGCCCTGGACAAGGCGGTCAAGCAGTCCAAGGCCGGCGACAAGACGATGCTCGCCCGCAAGGCCGTGCTGGAGCGGGTCGCCGCGCACCTGGATGGCGGCCGGGCGGTGCGGGCGCTCGACCTCGCCGACGCCGAACGCCAGACCCTGCGCGAGTTGTTCCTGCTCACCGCCAAGCCCACCATGTATGTGGCCAACGTGGCCGAGGACGGCTTCGCGGACAACCCGCTGCTGGCGCGCATCGAGGCCCATGCCCGCGCGGAGGGTGCCCTGGTGGTGCCGGTCTGTGCCGCCATCGAGGCCGAGATCGTCGAACTGGACGAGGCCGGGCGGGCCGAGTTCCTGGCCGACCTCGGGCTGGCCGAGCCCGGTCTGAATCGGGTGGTACGGGCCGGCTACCGGCTGCTCGGGCTGGAGACCTACTTCACCGCCGGTCCCAAGGAGGCGCGCGCCTGGACGATTCCGGCGGGCTGCACCGCGCCGCAGGCGGCCGGGGTCATCCACAGCGACTTCGAGCGCGGCTTCATCCGCGCCGAGGTCATCGCCTACGAGGACTTCGTCGCCTGCAACGGCGAGCAGGGGGCCAAAGAGGCCGGACGGCTGCGCAGCGAGGGCAAGGACTACATCATGCGCGACGGCGACGTCGTGCACTTCCGGTTCAACGTCTGAGCGGGCTGCGCGGACAGGCCAGGCCCGCCTCATTGGCCATCGCTGCCGTGGCCGCGGCTTGCGTGGGGCCGGCTGACAACCGCGGCGCGGGCGCGCCAGCGACCGCAATCTCTTGACGCCTCGGGGCAAGCGGGCTATCTTTACCGGCCGTTTAAGGCTACGTAGCTCAGTTGGTTAGAGCGCGGCACTCATAATGCCGATGTCGGTAGTTCGAATCTACCCGTAGCCACCACAAAAACCAGTTAAAGCAGCCGCCTATGGGCGGCTTTTTTCTGCCCGGTTGATTCTCGTCTGCGCGGCTCTGCTCGGGGCTACTGCTGGGTGTCCACGCAAAAGAAAGCTCGCACGGCGGCGGGCTCGGTGGTGGTCAGGCGCCCATCAGGCCCCCATCAGACGCAGCTTCACGGCCACGCCGTCGAGCACATCTAATACTACTTTGTCACACTAACTTCCGGCAGATCACCGGGATGATTGGGTATGGTCGTACACCGGTTCGTTGCCGCGTTGTGCCAGATCTCGTGTCGGTGGGTTCAGTCCAGGCAGATGGCACGTCCGCGACCGGTCACGACAGAGTCAGCGACATCGTCACCGGTGGCGGAGTGGCTGAAGGCACCAATGCGCCCGAGCCACGCCCCACCCGTTTTATCGGCACCGTGACGATCTCCGCCGATCGACCTGCGCGAGATATCCATCAGATCGTTGAAGGGATCATCGAGCAGTTGACCACGCTGCCCGGCAGCGAGGTATCACTGAGATTGGAGATCGACGCGGAAGTCCCCTCCGGCCTCGACCGCGCGAAGGTCAGGACCTTGACGGAGAACGCGACGACGCTCGGCTTCATCGACAAGGTCATCAAGTAGCACCTGTGGCATGCGCAAGCGGTTAGGCCATTGGCAACGAACAAAGATCGCAACGACGACCTGCCGAAGATCGCCGTCACCGTCGATCTGCTGACCACCGGGATCGATGTGCCCAAGATCACGAACCTCGTCTTTCTGCGCCGCGTCAACAGCCGCATCCTCTACGAGCAGATGCTGGGCCGGGCGACCCGGCGTTGCGACGAGATCGGCAAGGAGACCTTCCGCATCTTCGATGCCGTCGATCTCTATCCGCATCTCCAGAACCTGACCGACATGCGTCCGGTCGTGGTCAATCCCGCGATCAGCCTGGAACAGCTCTTCGAGGAGCTCGTCAAGGTCGAGACGGACGCGCACCGCGAAGAGATCCGCGACCAAATCCTGGTCAAGCTGCGCCGGCGTCTCGGCAAGCTCTCCGGCGAGGCCCGCGCGCAGTACGAGGCGAATGCAGGCGAAACGCCCGAGGCGACGCTGAAACGCTTGGCGGAGCAGCCGCTCGCTACGAGCGTCGTCTGGATCAGGTCAAGGCCCGGTCTTGGCCGTCTCCTCGACCGGGAACCGGAGGCGTATGCGCCACGCCGAATCCCGATCTCGTCTCACGATGATCGGATTGCGGAGGTCGTGCGCGGCTACGGGCCCGCCGACAAGCCCGAGGATTTTCTCGACGGCTTCACCAGCTACGTGCGCAACAACGTCAACACGATCGCCGCCCTGACGGTCGTGGTGCAGCGCCCGCGCGAGCTGACCCGCGCCCAGCTTCGCGAGCTGCGCCTTGCACTCGATAAGCTGGGTTATTCCGATGCCAACCTGCGTCGGGCGTGGCAGGATGCCCGGAACGAAGAGATCGCCGCCTCGATCATCGGCTTCGTCCGTCAGGCCGCCCTCGGCGACGCGCTGATTCCCTTCGAGGAACGGATCCGCGCCGCCATGCAGCGGATCCTCGCCAAACACCCCTGGAGCGATCCGCAGCGCAAATGGCTCAAGCGCATCGCCGAGCAGATCGAGCGCGAGATCGTGGTGGACCGCTCGGCGCTCGACCGTGAGCCCTTCCAGGCGCACGGTGGCTTCAGTCGTCTCAACAAGGTGTTTGACGGTCAGCTCGAAGCCGTTCTCGGCGAGCTGAACGAGGCGCTCTGGGACAGGGTAGGATGATCAGCCAAAGCATGCCGACAACGCCTGTTGGCCGTTTGAAGACAAACAGCATACATTCTATGGATCATCACGGATGAAGACATACGCCTGGAATTCCGAAAAGAATGATCTGCTGAAAGAAGAGCGGGGTGTATCCTTCGAAGAGGTCGTGCTGAACATCCAGCTAGGGAATGAGGTCGATCTCTTCGAGCACCCGAATCAGGAGCGTTATCCGGGACAGAAGATCTCAGTCGTTTTGATCGAAGGCTATGCCTATTTGGTGCCGTTCTTAGAGAACGAGGAAGAGATTTTTCTGAAAACCATCATTCCGAGTCGCAAAGCAACGAAGCAATACGCAGGTGGTAGCGATGAACAGGCTTAATTCCGAGGAAAAAGAAATTCTGGAGGCATTTGAGTCCGGAAATCTCAAAAGGGCAAAAAGTGCTGTTGAAGAGATGAAGGCTCATCAAGCCATTGCGGAAGCCACGTTCAGGAAGGACGCACGTATCAGCATTCGCCTTTCCTCCAAGGATCTTCGTGCGTTACAGGCACGGGCGTTGCGGGAAGGAATTCCATGCCAAACGCTTGTATCCAGCGTTCTGCACAAATTCGTCGATGGCCAATTAGTCGATAAATCGGCTAATACTTAGAATGCAGCCGACTCCGTCAGATGTGCGGCTGATTGATGGCGTTCGCTGGGATCGTTCGGTGCGATACGAAAGTAGCAACCTGCTTCGTGATGACGGTATAAGGTGATTCCCGCAAAATTCCATACCCGTAGGTTGTGCTGACGATAGGAGGCACAACTTGCGCCGACGCTTCGTTGTGCCTCGCACGGCTCGGCACAACCTACTCCCTGGATGACGGCTTATCACCCTGACCGAGCGCATGTCGAGCCGCACCCGAGGCCCTGCGCCCCCGGGTACGCCGACTTCAGCCCGCCCCCGGCGTCGCTATAATCGACGCGGAACCATCCGCTGCACCCATTGGAGACCATGATGTCCGTCGCCCCCCAACCGCGCCTCTCGTTCGAGGACTGGCTCGCCATGGAGCGCGTCGCCGCGGACCAACGGAGTGAGTTCGTCGGCGGTGAGGTCTTCGGGATGGCCGGCGGCACCGAAGAGCACAACCTGATCGTGCTCAATGTCGGCGCCGAGCTGCGCAACCAGCTCAAAGACAAACCCTGCCGTGTTTACCCAAGCGACATGAAGGTCCGCATCGCCTCGGATGACGTCGCCACCTACCCGGACGTGATGGTCATCTGCGGCGAGCGCCAGTTCTACGACGACCGGCGCGATGTCGTCACCAATCCGACCCTGATCGTCGAGGTCCTGTCCTACTCCTCCGAGGCCTATGATCGCGGCGACAAGTTCCGGCACTACCGCAACCTGCCGAGCCTGCAGGCCTACCTGCTGTTGTCGCAATACCGAATCCAGGCCGAGCTGTTCCTGCGCCAGCCGGACGGGACCTGGAGCCTAAGCAGCTATCAAGACCCGTCGGAATCCATCCCCCTGCGGGTCGTCGACGCAGAGCTGTCGCTGACCGAGGTCTACGACAAGGTTGAGCTCTCGAGATAGCCTCACGAACCGTGCATTTAGTCCCGAACCCCGGACCAGGGAATTCCACCGCAACCGCTTCAATGAGCCCGATGACCGACAACCTGACCCGCGACATCGTCGCCAAGCTCTGGAACCTCTGCCACATCCTGCGCGACGACGGGGTGACCTATAACGAGTACGTCACCGAGCTGACCTTCCTGCTCTTCCTCAAGATGATGCAGGAGACCGGGCGGGAGCATCGCATCCCGAACGGCTACGGCTGGGCGGCGCTGGGGCGGCGCGAGGGGCTCGACCAGCTCGAATACTAACGTCGCCTGCTGCTCGATCTCGGCGACACCAAGAAGACGCACGACCCGACCATCCTCGCCATTTTCGCCGACGCCAACACCAAGCTGCGCAAGCCCGCCAACCTCAAGGCCCTGACCACCGCCATCGACAAGCTCGACTGGTTCTCCGCGCGCGAGGAGGGTCTCGGCAACCTCTACGAGGGCCTGCTCGAGAAGAACGCCGCCGAGAAGAAATCCGCAGCGTCGCCTGCGCCGACACCCTCTCGCCGGACCGCAAAGCCCTCGGCAAGGCCGATCTCATCCTGACCAATCCGCCCTTCGGCACCAAGAAGGGCGGGGGCAGGCCGGCGCGTGCCGGCCGATGTGGAACGGGAATTTCGGCGTTATCTGGAATGCGGCATCCTCGCCTACGGTTTTGCCCGGGCCAGATGTCCCGATTGCGGGCATGAGTTCCTGGTTGCCTTCTCCTGCCAGGGCCGCGGGCTGTGCCCGTCGTGCAATGCCCGCCGCATGGCAGAAACCGCGGCGCATCTGGTCGATCATGTCATTCCACCGCTGCCGGTGCGCCAATGGGTCCTCTCGGTACCCAAACGGCTGCGCTGGCACCTGGAACGCGAGCCGCGGGCGATCAGCGCCGTGCTGCATAGCCTGCTGCGCGTCATCGAGGCCCATCTGCGCCAGGGCAGCGGCCCCGGCGCGCAGGACCGCTTCGGGGCGGTGCGCTTCATCCACCGCTTCGGCGCTGCCCTCAACCGCCATGTTCACTGCCACTGCTGCGTCATCGACGGGGTCTTCGAGCCGGCCGAGGATGCCGGTGATCGTCCGGAAACCGTCCGCTTTCGCCCCGCTGCTGAACTGACGCCGGAGGCCCTCGCCGTCATTGCCGAGCAGGTGCGCGTGCGGGTACTGCGCTGGTTCGCCCGCAGCGGGCTGATCGCGCCGGACGACGTGCGCGAGATGCTGGCCTGGGAGAACAGTGGTTTCTCGCTGGATGCCGCGGTGCGCGTGGGTGCGCACGATCGCGCCGGGCTGGAGCGGCTGCTGCGCTATTGTGCTCGGCCGCCGTTCGCGCTCGAGCGCCTGGAACTGCTCGACGCCGAACGCGTCGTCTACCGGTTGCCCAAACCACAACGTGACGGCACCACGGCGCTGACGCTCACGCCACTGGCGCTGATCGACCAGCTCGCGGCGCTGATCCCGCCGCCGAGGCGCCACCGCCATCGCTATACCTCATATAGGCACAAGCTCGCATTTCTTGAATGCCTGGAATTTCAGCGTGAGTAAAGAGTCCAGCTCCTTCTTGTGCGTAGTGTACGTTTGTTTTAGGCAGTCGGTGATTGCAGCTCGGAACTCGGCGAAATTGGGGTAG
>REDK01000060.1 GCA_007693535.1 Chromatiaceae bacterium | reverse complement strand
CGCACGCAAGTCATTGATTGCGCGTCGCGCGGTGGGGTAAACGAAAATTGCCCGTAATCGTCTCCCCGGCTAAATCAGTGGCTTAGAGACTGCGCAAATGGCTCTGTGGCAGGCCGCGCAGGCTGATACCGCGGTTGCCAGTCTTATTGCTGCGGGCATCGAGCCCATCGACATCCACGCCTTCGAGATTGCGCAGGGCATCGGCGAGGCTGTTGACCTGCTGCCGCTCCAGTTCTGCGCGCGTCACCACGGTGATGCTCGCGGGGGCATTGACGATTTCCTGCTCGAAACCCGCGGCGGTGACGACCATGGTCGGCAAGATCTCGACCTCGGCGCGCAGGGCCATGGCGGGTGACAGCAGGGCGGCACCAAGCGCAGAACCAAGGCCGGCCCGCAGCATCGATGACGGGGAACGGTAGCGCAGCAGGGGGGGCGTCGTTACCAGGGTTGGTTCCGGCGCGATCCCGGGTTCAGCCCGGGTTCGGCCCGGGGTTCGGCCTAGGGTTCGGTCAGTGGAGGCGGCCGGCTCGAGCACCGGCCGGGGGCGAATACAGAGAGACATGGAGGCCTCCGCGGGTCTGGATGCAGTTGCTTGTTAAGGCAGCTGGCTGAAGACCCGGGGGCCTGCTGGCTGGCTGTTTGGTGCGTGCACGCGACAGCACACGCAAACGCGCGACAGCCTTGTCTCGCAGGGACTTAAACGATACGCATTCGTATCTTTCCCGTCAAGGCGAGCAGTCCGGCATCGACCGCTCGACCGGACCACAGCCGGCGCTGAACTCGACGCCGCTCTAGCGGCCGCAGGGCAACGGTCGTCCTGCCAACCCGGTTAGTGCCGGAGCGCCCCCAACCGGACCAGTCGGCGGCTGGCCCATCCGCCCTGCCCGCGCACCCCCGACATGACGATTTACAGCACCCTGGCGGGCGGTTATCCTTCCCTGCTTGCCTGCGGCCGCGCACAGATGACAGATGGCGGCCCGGCGCATCCATCCCCGGAGAGGTGCCGGAGTGGCCGAACGGGCCTGACTCGAAATCAGGTGTACGCGCGAGCGTACCGTGGGTTCGAATCCCACCCTCTCCGCCAATCCCCCGCCATTCGCCCACCAGGGCAGCCTGACTCTATCCCACGGGCACGCGCCCGGGCTTGGGTACGCCCGCGCTCATCGCGCTGATCTTCTCTTCCCCACGGTTGCGGCGGCCCCGCTGGCCGCTCCCGACCGGACCTGGCAACGCTCGCGATCGCTGCTCGACCACGCCGAACAGTTGGGTCGGAGAGTTTGGCTGTTCGCAGGGCTGATTCGGTCAGGCGCGTGCGGTGGTGCCGCCATGGCCGCCCGACCGCCGATGGCGGGTCAGCAGATGCGCGGTAGCTGTTCGCCGGCCAGCCAGTCGACGATGCGCTGGCCGCCGAAGCGGGTCTCCATCTGCACGAAGTGGTGGGGGTCGGCGACGACCTCGCCGATGATGGCGGCGTCGCGGCCCTTGGGATGGGCACGCATCGCGGCGAGCAGGGTCGCTGCCTGGGGCGCCGGGCAGATGGCAATGAGCTTGCCCTCGTTGGCGACATAGAGGGGATCGAGGCCGAGCAGCTCGCAGGCGGCGGCCACCGCCGGGCGCACCGGTAGCGCCGCCTCGCGGATCTGCATGCCGACGCCCGATTGCAGCGCCAGTTCGTTGAGGCTGGTGGCGAGGCCGCCGCGGGTGGGGTCGCGCAGGCAATGGAGGTCGGGGACCGCGGCCAGCATCGCCGCGACCAGGTCATGCAGGGCCATGCTGTCGGAGGTGATTTCGGTCTCAAAGCCAAGGTTCTCGCGCCGCGACAGGATGGCGACGCCATGATCGCCCAGATAACCGCTGACCAGGATGGCATCGCCCGGCACGGCGCGCTCGCCGCTGATCGTGATGCCGTCGGGGATCACGCCGATGCCGGTGGTGCTGATGAAGCAGCCGTCGCCGTGGCCGCGTTCGACGACTTTCGTATCGCCGGCGATGACGCTGACCCCAGCAGCCGCGGCGGCGGCGGCCATGCTGGCGACGATGCGGTCGAGATCGGCCAGTGGCAGGCCCTCTTCGAGGATGAAGCTGGCGGTCAGGTAGAGCGGCCGCGCGCCGGCCATGGCGATGTCGTTGACGGTGCCGTGTACGGCCAGGCTGCCGATGTCGCCGCCGGGGAAGAACAGCGGCGCGACCACGTGGCCGTCGGTGCTGACCGCGAGGCGTCCCGGCGGCGGCAGGACGCAGGCCTGGTCGTTGCCGGCGGCGAGCCAGGGGTTGTCCAGATGCCGCCGGAACAGTTGCTCGATGAGCTGGGCCATGGCACGCCCGCCGCTGCCGTGGCTCATGTCCACGCTGCCCTGGCGCAGATCGAGCCGGGCGGTGAAGCGGCGGGGTGGCGGCGTCGGCTGGTCCTGGTCTGACATGGGGTTGCGAAGGGCCGGGGCGGAGCGAGGATGGCTTGGGAGGATGAATCGGACCGGGATGGATGCGACTGGCGCCGGGTCGGGAGCCGGGTGGGGAGCTGGGTCGGGCGCCGGGATCGGCGCAACCCGGCTGCCGGGTCAGGCCGCCGCGCCGGCGCGGGCGGTCTTGCGGGGCTGACGGAAGCGCCCGTAGCTCCAATAGGCGGCGCAGGCGCCCTCCGAGGACACCATGCAGGCCCCCATCGGGTTCTCCGGGGTGCAGACCACGCCGAACAGCTTGCAGTCAGTGGGCTCGAGCACCCCGCGCAGCACGCTGGGGCATTCGCAGCCACGGACCTCGCGGCCACTGCCGGCGGCGACCGGGAAGCGCTGCTCGGCATCCAGGTCGGCATAGGCATCGGCGATGCGCATGGCGCTCGCCGGCAGCCAGCCCAGGCCGCGCCATTCGAACCGTTCGCGCACCGTCATGGTGGCCGCGATCAGGGCGCGCGCCTTGCGGTTGCCAGCCGGGGTGACGGCGCGGGTGTACTGGTTCTCGATGACGCAGCGGCCCTGGTTGATCTGGCGCACCAGCATCAGGGTGCTCTGCATCACGTCGAGCGGCTCGAAGCCAGCGATGACCAGGGGCTTGCCGAAACGGTCCGGGACGAAGGCATAGGCGTTGCTGCCGATCACGGTGCTGACATGCGACGGCCCGAGGATGCCATCGATCTGTACCCCCCCGGGCCCGCTGCTGGAGAGGATACCGGCCAGCGCCGGCGGGGTCAGCACATGGTTGCAGAAGACCGAGAAGTTGCGCAGGCCCTCGGCGCGGGCGCTCTGCAGGGCCACCGCGGTGGGCGGCGTGGTGGTCTCGAAGCCGATCGCGAACAGGACCACCTGGCGGGCGGGGTCGCGGCGGGCGCAGGCGAGGGCATCCTGGGTGCTGTAGATCATGCGGATGTCGGCGCCCGCGGCCTTGGCCTTGAGCAGGCTGCGCCGCTCGCTGGCCGGGACCCGCATCAGATCGCCATAGGTGCAGAGGGTGACGCCGTGCTCGCTGGTCATCGCGATCGCCTCGTCGATGCGGGCCATCGGCAGCACGCAGACCGGGCAGCCGGGGCCGTGCACGAAACGCAGGTTGGGCGGCATCAGGTCCGCCACGCCGTAGCGGTGGATGGCGTGGGTATGGCCGCCGCAGAACTCCATCAGCCGGTACTCGCGCCGCGGGTCCGCCTCGGCGGCGATGGTGCGGGCGAGGCGCCGGGCGAGGTCGCCGTCGCGGAACTCATCCACGTATTTCATGACTGCGACTCCTCGGACCGATCGGTTGTCGTCCCGGCCGCGCGCTCGCCGGGTCTTGGCGACGCGGCCTCCGATGGCGGGCCGGCCAGGGCGCCGGCCTCCTGCATCAGGGCCAGGGTCTGCGCTGCCTCCTCCGGGCTGATCCGGTTCAGTGCATAGCCGACGTGCACCAGCACGTAGTCGCCGACCGCGACTGTCTCCACCAGCGCCAGCGAGATCGACCGGCGCACCCCGTCGAGGTTCACCATCGCGGTGGCGGTAGCGGGATCGACGCTGAGGACTTGGGCGGGGATGGCAAGGCACATGGCAATGGCTTCCGAGGCTGAGGAGGGGCTGGTGGCTGGCCGGTCTGGTCAGATGGTCTGGTCAGATGGTCTGGTCAGATGGTCTGGCCAGAAACAGCATAGGAACCGGCGAAGCGGCATGCGTCAGCCGGGCCCCCGCGGGGGCTGGCGCGCGGCGGGTCTCAGGTGACCGCAAGGACACAGTCCACGCAGGGATCGACGGCAGTGATATGTAGCTGCGCCAGGGCCTTGCGATGGGGGACGTCGGGGGCCAATGCGAGCAGGCCGGCGGCCACCACCCCGGCAGGGTGAAAGTTCCATTCGGTGGGGGCCAGGATGCGATAGTCCAGCACACGCTCGCCCTCGACCTGGACCCGGTGCACCAGCAGTCCGCGGGCAGCCTCGGCCAGGCCCAGACCCAGACCACCGGCCTGCGCCGGATCTGGTGCCAAAGCTGGTAGCGAATCGGGTGTCAGGCCTGGCCCCGACCCCGACGCCAGCTCCGCCGCGATCTCGGCCAGCTCCACCAGCAGCGCCGCCAGCCGCGCGAGCAGCCCGTTGCCATGGCGAGCGATCAGGTCCGCCACCAGCGGTGTGCCAGCCTGGCGGGCGAGCGGGGTGGTCTCGGCCGGCGCCTCCTGCCAGGTGGGGGTCGCGATGAAGGCGTCGGCCGCCGGACCGTCCAACGCGGCAGCGAGCCGGGGCCAGGCAGCAGGTCCTAACCGGGGCAGCGGGACGACCGGGTTGCGGCCGAACCTGGCCAGGTCAGCCGCCAGCAGCTGCCGGACCAGGCCGGCCGGGCCGCCGGATATTGCCGCGGCCCCCTGGCCAGGCCCGCCCCCCGCCTCGGCCCAGGCAGTCAGGGCCGCCGCATCGGTGACCGCAGCACGCCAGTGGGCCGCCGGCATCCCGAACACCAGCTCCTCGGCCAACCCGGCCAAGGCCGCTGCGGCGGCCGGGACGGTGGCCGGCTCCGCCACCGGACTCGCCCCCAGGGCGAAGGGATCGCCGCTGGCGCTCAGTGCCGCCCGCAGGGCCAGATAGGCGCGCATCACCCGCGCCATCTCGCTGGTGGCGCTGCTGCCGGGCCGCCGGCGGGCAGGCGCGCACGCGTCCGGCGCAAGCGCTGCCGCCAGCGCCTGTGGCCAGTCCAGTAGAAGCCGCCACAGGTGTTCCTTGGCGGTCTCGGCCTGAACCAAGCAGGCCCGCAGCCGGCGCGCCAGCGGCGTTGGCTGCAGACCCAGCGCCGCCTCACAGGCGGCACTGCAGGCGGCGGCCTGGGCGCTACCGCAGAGGCTGAACAACAAGGGCAGGCGGTCGGCGACAAAGCCGACCGGCTTGCCGTTGAAGACCCGGGCGGCCGTGATTGGGCGGGTCGAGCGGATACGCACCGTACCCGGTTGCAGGTGCACCTGAAGTTGGCCAGAGAGGTCGTTCATAAATGGTAGGCTGATCGACAGATGCGCGGGGTTTGCTGGGCTGCGGGTTGGGCTGCGGGCTGACCGGCGCCGACGCCGGGCGCGGCGCTGGCTCGATCCTGGGACGATGACCGCACCGACGGACTGGGACCGATCGTCGCCGGGGCCGGGACCGGGGCCGGGGCCGGGGCCGGGACCAGGAGCAGCGGCGCTGGGCCGACATTGGCAATGCTGGCCCGCACGGGGCTGGCACCCAGACGGCAGTGTAAGCCAACCCGCGGACCGGCATGGCCCGGTAAACTACAGGCTTTGCCCCGCTGTCCACTGCCGAGGTCATCCCGACTATGTCCGCCAGCCCACTGAGCGCGGCTGCCCTGGCCGAACTGCGCCGCCCGCTCTGCTTCGCGGCCGAACTGGCCGGGCAGCGGCTGCAGTTCGAGTCCACCTGGGGCCTGTTCTCGCCGCGGGAGATCGACGCGGGTACCCGGCTGCTGCTCGCCCAGGTCGAGGTCGCCGCCGACGCCGATTGCCTGGACCTCGGCTGCGGCTATGGCCCCATCGGCCTGACCCTGGCGGCCCTCGCGCCACGGGGGCAGACCCTGATGGTCGATAAAGACTTCGTCGCGGTGGACTTCGCCAACCGCAATGCCGCCCGCAACCGGCTCGGCAATGCCCGCGCCCAGCTCAGCAATGGCCTCGATCAGATCGACCCGGCGCTGCGCTTCGACCTCATCGCCAGCAACGTGCCGGCCAAGGTGGGGCGGGAACTGCTCGCGCTGCTGCTGCATGACGCCCGCGCCCGGCTGCGTCCGGGCGGCCGGCTGTACCTGGTCAGCATCAATGGCCTGCGCCAGTTCCTCAAACGCAACCTGACCGAGGTCTTCGGCAATTACGACAAGCTCAAGCAGGGCGCCCATTACACGGTGGCATTGGCCGAACGCGGAGGTTGAGCGCGACGCACCGATCGGTGATCCCCCTGCGCAGCGTCAATTGATATTGACGTGCAGGCTGTCAACTTGCCTTGTCACTTGCTGGGCTTTGTGCCAGGATTCAAGCAGTATGCGCGCGTCCCACGCCGCCCATCGACCACACTGACCGCCGCCCCGGCCGGCCCCGGTTCCCGCAGTGGCTCACCGAGTGCCCGGTTGCCGGGGCATGGGGGTGGCTCCCGGAGCCATCCGGCGGCACGTCCCGGAGAATCCTTGTTGACCAAGCACCAGACCGTATCCTTCGCCGACGAGCCCCTGATCCTGGTCGACAGCACCGACCGCATCCTGGGTTACGAAACCAAGCACCGGGCGCATGCCGGGAGCGGGCTGCTGCACCGGGCGTTCTCCATCTTCCTGTTCACCGCCGACGATCAGGTGCTGCTGCAGCAGCGCAGCGGCGACAAGCCCCTATGGCCGCTGTTCTGGTCCAACAGCTGCTGCAGTCATCCCCGCCGCGGCGAGACCTACGAGGAGGCGATCCATCGCCGCCTGCGCGAGGAACTTGCGGTCAGCGCCGACCTGCGCTTCCTCTATAAGTTCGAGTATCAGGCCGAATTCGGCGAGGTGGGCAGCGAGCACGAGATGTGCTCGGTCTATGTCGGCAAACTGGCGACGCCGGTGGCCATCGATGTCAACCCGAGCGAGGTCGCCGACTGGCGCTGGATCAGTTGTGCCGAGGCCGATCGGATGGTGGCGCGGCCGGATGGGACCATCACCCCTTGGTTCATCATGGAATGGCGGCGGCTGCGGCGCGACTGCCGCGAACTGATCGCCGACCTGCCACCACAGCCCGTGGTGCCGGACGCCGCCGCGATGCAGCCGCCGGCCGGCGCGCGGCGGGCACTGGCGGCCTCACGTTGAGGCCGCGCCGGTGAGTCGATCCGACGACCCTCTGGCGCACTCGCCAATGCTACCGCGGGTGCTGACGCTGCCCCTCGGCCTGGTGCCCGGGGGCGCCCGCACCGCGGTCCTGGCGGGCATCCTGAATCGGGTCTTCGCGCCAGAACTGGCTGCCGGCGAACTGGATTTTCTCGATCAGCGGGTGATGCGCATCGGCGTCGACGATGCCCGCCTGGATCTGCGCCTGATGCTGCGCGACGGCCGCCTGCGACCAGCCTCGCCGACCCAGTCAGTCGATCTGAGCATCGAGGGCAGCGTCTATGACTTCCTGCTGCTCGCCACCCGCCGCGAAGACCCCGATACCCTGTTCTTCAACCGTCGCCTGCGTTTGGGCGGTAGCACCGAACTCGGCCTCTACGTCAAGAACTTCCTCGACAGCCTGGAATTGGAAGCGCGTCTGGGGCCGCTGCTCGGGCTGATGAACCGCGGCACCGATCTACTGGCGCGCCTCGGCAAGCGCCAGGGCTGAGGGTCGCCCATGCAGGCATCTCCATACGGGCCATTGCGCATGGCCCAGCCCCCGCCCCCTGCTTAGGAATGGTTCAGAAACAACTGAAACATGTGCGAGCGTGATGGCGGATGCGCTGCGCTTATCCACCCTACGGCTGTTCACATTGTTTCTGAACGGTTACTTATCCCTCCTGGGCGACCGGGCCAGTGTTGGCGCCCTCCTGCTCCAGTTGCCGACGCACGTCGCCAGGCGAGCCGGTATGCCGGGCCAGCAGGTCGTAGGCGACCGGCACGACGAACAGGGTGAACAGGGTCGCGGCCAGCACACCGCTCAGGATCACCGTGCCGATCACCGTGCGGGTCTCGGCGCCGGCGCCGCTGCTCAGCAGCAATGGCACGGAGCCGGCAGCGGTGGTGATGCCGGTCATCACGATCGGGCGCAGCCGCACCGCGGCCGCCTCGCGCAGGGCCTGCTGGAACGGTTCGCCCTGGTCGCGCAACTGATTGGCGAATTCGACGATCAGGATGCCGTTCTTGGCCGACAGCCCGACCAGCATGATCAGGCCGATCTGGCTGTAGATGTTCAGGCTCTGGCCGGTCCACCAGAGCCCCAGCAGGGCGCCAGCCATCGCGAGCGGCACGGTGAGCATGATCACGAACGGGTGCACCCAGCTCTCGAACTGGGCCGCCAGGACCAGATAGACCACGGCAATACCAAGTAAAAAGACGAACAGGATGCCACTGCCGGCACTGCGGAAGTCGCGCGACTGGCCCTTGAAGTCCACCACCGCCTGCTCCGGCAGATACTCGCGCACCAGCCGTTCCAGATGGGCCAGCGCGTCGCCCAGGGCCAGGTCGTCGCTCAGATTGGCCTCGATGGTGATGGCCCGCACCCGGTTGAAGCGATTGAGCCGGGCGGAATCGGCCTGCTCCGTGACCATCACCAGGTTCGACAGCGGGATCAATTCGCCGCTGCGCGCTGAGCGCACGAACAGGTTCTCCAGGCTGGCGGGGGTGCGCTGGTCGCCGCGCTCGCCCTCCAGGATCACGTCGTATTCCTCGCCGCCGTCGATATAGCTGGTCACCCGGCGTGAGCCCAGCATGGTCTCGAGGGTGCGCCCGATGGTGCCGATGCTGACCCCGAGATCGCCGGCATAGTCGTAATCGACCGCCACCCGCAACTGCGGTGTGGTCTCTTTGTAGTCCCAGTCGATGCCGATCAGGCCGGGGTTGTCGGCCTCCAGGCGCGCGAGCAGGATGTCGCGCCACTGCGCCAGTTCTTCATAGCTGCCGCCGCCGATGACGAACTGGACTGGCTTCTGGATGCGCGCGCCGAAGCCCTGGCGCATCACCGGGAAGGCGCGCACGCCGGGGAGGTCGGCCACCGCGGCGCGCACCTCGTCCATCACCACGAAGGTGGAGCGGCGCGCGTGAAAGGCATTCATCACCATGATGACGATACCGGTATTGAAGCCATCGCTGCCGGTGAACCCGCGCGGGGCGCGCACCAGCACGCGGATGGCCTCGCCGGATTCGGCATAGGGCAAAAGCCGCCGCTCGATCTCCTCCATATACGCTTCGGTATAGCTGTAGGAGGCCCCCTCGGGGGCGTTGACGATCAGGAAGAAGGCGCCGCGGTCCTCGCGCGGGGTGTATTCCTGCGGCAGTTGCACCAGCAGCCACCAGGCCAGCGCGATAGTCAGGCCGAACATCAGCCCCACCAGCCATTTCTGGCGCAGCAAGAGGCCCAGCAGCCGGTCGTAGCCGTGCCGGACATGGTCGAAGGCCCAGTCGATCCAGGTGGTCAACCGGCTGCGGCGATGATCCTGCGGCAGCAGCTTGGAGGCCAGCATCGGCGACAGCGACAGGGCGACGAAGGTGGAGAAGCCCACCGCCGCCGCCATGGTCAGCGCAAACTCGCTGAACAGCCGCCCGACATCGCCCTGCAGGAAGGCGATCGGGACGAAGACCGCGACCAACACCAGGGTGGTCGCGATGACGGCAAAGGCGACCTGGCGGGTGCCATGATAGGCGGCCACCAGCCGGGTCTCGCCGTACTCCTCCATGCGCCGGTGGATGTTCTCCAGCACCACGATGGCATCGTCGACCACCAAGCCGATGGCCAGCACCAGTGCCAGCAGGGTCAGGATGTTGAGGGAAAAGCCCAGCGCCAGCAGCACGCTGAAGGTCGCGATCAACGAGACCGGCACCGTCACCGCCGGCACCAGCATCGCGCGCAGGCTGCCGAGGAACAGGAAGATCACCAGCACCACCAGGCCGATGGCGATGGCCAGGGTCTTGTAGACCTCGGCGATCGCCTCTTCGATAAAGACCGAACTATCGAAGCTCTGCACCAATTCCATCCCTTCGGGCAGAGTGGGATTGAGCCGTGCCATCTCGGCCTTGGCCAGGGCCGCCACGGCAACGGTGTTGGCGGTGGATTGCTTGACGATGCCGAGCCCAATCATCGGCTGGCCATTGCCGCGGAACAGGGTACGATCCTCCTCGGTGCCCCGCTCCACCCGCGCCACCTCGCCGAGACGCACCAGATGGCCGTCGCTACCGCGCCCGACCACCAGTTCGGCGAACTGGGTCGGGGTATTGAAGCGCCGCTCGGTGCGCACGCTGAACTGGCGGTCGATGGATTCGACGCTGCCGGCCGGCAGTTCGACGTTCTCGGCGCGCAGGGCCTGCTCGATATCCTCCACGGTCAGCCCGCGGGCGGCCAGCGCGCCGCGGTCGAGCCAGACCCGCATCGCATGGGTCTGCTGACCGCCCACGCGCACCCGAGCGACGCCGTCGAGCACCGAGAAGCGATCGACCAGATAGCGGCGAGCATAGTCGGTCAGTTCCGGCACGCTGAGTCGATCGCTGGCCAGATTCAGCCACATGATCACATCGTCGTTGCTATCGACCTTGCTGATCTGCGGCGCCTCGGCCTCCGGCGGCAATTGATCGAGGATGCCGGCAACGCGGTCGCGCACATCGTTGGCGGCGCCGTCGATGTCGCGCCCGAGGCTGAATTCGATGCTGATCGTCGAGCGCCCGTCGAGCGAGCCGGATTCGATGGTCCGAATGCCCTCGACCCCGGCGATGCGGTCTTCGATCAGGCGGGTGATGCGGGTCTCGACCACGTTGGCAGCGGCCCCGGGATAGATGGTCTCTACCGAGACCACCGGCGGATCGATATCAGGGAATTCGCGCAGTGGCAGCCGGTCGAAGGCGACCAGTCCGAAGGCCACCAACAGCAGCGACAGTACGCTCGCGAAGATCGGCCGTTTGACCGAGAGGTCCGACAGGATCATGGCGCCGTCCCCAACAGTTCCGCCAGGCTGCGCTGGCCGTCTTCCTCAGCAAGCACGGTGACCGGCTCGCCCGGGCGCGCCTTGTCGGCGCCGTGGGTGATGACACGGTCACCGAGCACAAGTCCGGCAGTGATCTCCACCAGCCCGGGTCGGCGGGTGCCGATCTGCACCTGACGACGCTCGGCGCGCGGATCACTGCCGTCCGCGGCGGTCTCGACGCGCAGCACATAGTGGGCCTCACCACGATGCAGCAGGGCGCTTTCGGGAATCACCAGACCCTCGCGCGGATTGCGCAACAGGTCCACCCGCATCAGCATCCCAGGGCGCAGCAGGCCATCGGAATTGGGGAGCAGGGCGCGCACCTGCACCGCGCGGGTGATCGGGTCCACCCGGCTGTCCACCGCGCTCACCGTTCCCTCGAAGCTGCGCCTGGGAAAGGCGCGGGTGTGCGCCTCGATACCCAGGCCCGGCACCAGGCTGGGCAGCAGGATGCTCGGCACCGGGAAGTCGAGCTTCATTACGCTGACATCATCCAGCGTGGTGATGCGCTGACCGGGGGTCACCAGGGTGCCCAGGCTGACGTCGCGCAGGCCGACCACGCCGGCGAACGGGGCCTTGATCAGCCGGTCGGCGAGGCGCGCCTCCAGCGCCAGCAGCGCGGCGCGAGCGGTGTCCAGATCGCGGCGACGCTCGTCGAGTTGCGAGGCCGAGGCCGACCCGCTGGCCGCGAGCGGGGCGATGCGGTCGTACTGGCGCCGGGCCTCGGCGACGCGAGCGCTGGCTTCCTCGACCAGGGCATGCTCCTCGCGGCTGGTCATCTCCACCAGCAGGTCACCGGCAGCGACCCGGTGGCCGTCGTCGAAATGCAGCGCTGAGATGCTCTCGGTGACCTTGGCGGTGATCACGACCGATTCATTGGCCCGCAGCGTACCCAGGGCCTCGGTGCGATCCTCCAGCGGCGCCAGCCGGGTCGCGGCGACGATGACGCCCGGTCCGGCCGCGGTGGCCGGAAGCGGAGCGCCGACGGCCAGCGCGAGCAGGATGAGAGTCAGGCGCGGGATGGTCTGCATGGCATGTCTTGGGTCCGGTGCGAGAGCGACGAGTAACGGTCAGCGGCAGCCCCGGTCCGACAACGGGCCGGGCCCGGGGCGCTGCGGGGAAAATTGGTCCGCGGGCCGGCCAATCACAGCAGCAATGGTGGATTGGTCCAGCCGCCGGCCGCCGAAGTTCAGCCAATCGCCGACCCGCTGGCCAGACCCGGCCCGCGCCCCCGGCTCCGACCTCTGGTGCACCTCCCTCGGGCGCAGCCGCCTGGTACACCGGGCTGCGTCCCACTGCGGCCCCGGCGCGTCCGGTATACTGCGGCGAGCCCTAGCCCGTCCGACCCTGCCCGATCGACACCGCCATGCGCTTTGAAACCGACGACCTGCGCATCCGCGCCATCACCGAGGTGATCGCGCCCGCCGAACTCCATGAACAGGTGCAGATGACCGATGCCGCGGCAGCCACCGTGTACCACACCCGCCGGGCGATTCAGCAGATCCTGCACGGCACCGACGACCGCCTGCTGGTGGTGGTCGGCCCTTGCTCGGTGCACGACCCGGCGGCTGCCCGCGAATACGCCGAGCGCCTGCTGCCCCTGCGCACGGAGCTACAGGACCGGCTGCTGATCGTGATGCGGGTCTATTTCGAAAAGCCGCGCACCACCGTCGGCTGGAAGGGGCTGATCAATGATCCCAATCTGGACGGCAGCTTCGAGATCAACAAGGGCCTGCATCTGGCACGCCGGGTGCTTGTCGACATCAACGACATGGGCCTGCCGGCAGGCACCGAATTCCTCGACCTGATCAGCCCCCAGTACATTGCCGATCTGGTCTCCTGGGGGGCGATCGGCGCCCGCACCACCGAGAGCCAGGGCCATCGCGAGCTGGCCTCGGGTCTGTCCTGCCCGGTGGGCTTCAAGAATGGCACCGCCGGTAGCGTCAAGGTGGCCATCGACGCCATCCATGCCGCGGTGCGGCCGCATGTGTTCATGTCGGTGACCAAAGATGGCCGCTCCGCCATCTTCACCACCGCCGGCAACGAGGACACCCACCTGATCCTGCGCGGCGGCAGCCGGCCCAACTACGACACCGAGAGCGTCAATATCGCCGCCGAGGAGATCGAGGCGGCGGGGCTGACGCCGAAGATCATGATCGACTTCAGCCACGCCAACAGCCGCAAGCAGCCGGACAAGCAGGTGCGGGTCTGTGCCGATGTGGCCGGGCAAATCGCCCGCGGCGATACCCGGATCATCGGCGCGATGATCGAGAGCCATTTGGTCGGCGGTCAGCAAAATCTCACCATCGGCGCCGACCTGGTCTATGGCCAGAGCATCACCGATCCCTGCGTGAGCTGGGAGGAGACCGTGCCGATGCTGCGCGAACTGGCCGCGGCGGCGGCAAGGCGGCGCGAGGTGCTGGAGTGTATTCCGGTGCGCAAGTAGGCCGCGGAGATCTGCGCCTGCCATCGTTGCGGGGCAGGACGACGCTGACCAACAATCATCGACTCAGGATGACTGACGCTTGCGGGCCCAGCTTGACCGGCCCGGCTTGGCCGTCCTGGTCCACGGCAGACTGGTGATCCTTTGCGTCACGAGTTGGCTTTCATAGAACCTGGCCCTGATGGCTTTCGCCCGCCGCATTCGTCCCCCGGCCCACCGACCGCACCGGACCGTGCGCCCGCCGCGCGGCATCGCCCTCGTGCTGGTGCTGTGGGTGCTCGCGTTGTTGACGGTGATGGCGCTGGGACTGACTAGCACCCAGCGCACCGAACTGGCGCTGGCCCGCAATCAGATCGAGGTGGCACAGTTCCGCGCCCGAGCCGAGGCAGCCATCGCGCTGACCCTCCTGAATCTGCTGTCCACGCCGCTGCAGGACCCGGCCACTGGTCAGGCGCTGGACACTGGCGACGATGGCCCCTGGGTCCCCGACGGCAGACCACGGACAGTCTGGTTCGACGGCGTGCCGCTGCGCGTGACCCTCTCTAACGAGGGCTCGCGACTAGACCTGAACAGCGCTTCGCAGGAGCAGCTCGCGGCCCTGATCGAAGCGGTCCTGGGCGGCACGGGGGCAGCCGACATGGATCTGGTCGACCGGCTGACCGACGTGATCCTGGACTGGCGCGACGAGGACGATCTGACCCGCCTGCTGGGGGCCGAAGACCCCGAGTATGCCGCCGCCGGCCTGCCCTACGGGGCTCGCGACGGGCCCTTCCGCAGCGTCGCAGAACTGCGCCTGCTGCTGGGGATGACGCCGGACCTGTACCGGCGCCTGGCGCCGGAGGTGACCGTCGCCGACGCCGCGCTGCCGGCCCAACTCCGTCAGTTCGGCGGTGGCGGTGAGCTGCCAATGAATCCGCAGTTTGCCTCGCCGGCGGTGCTCGCCGCGCAGCAAGGTCTGACCCTGGATGAGGCCGAGGAAGCGGTCCGCCTGCGCGAGGAGGGCCTGGGGCTGGACGGTCAGCCGATCGCAGTCGTCGACCGCGGCGGCCCGGCCTATCGCATCCGCGTCACCAGCAGCGCGCGGGCGGGTGGCGCCGAGCCCGCGGCTGAGGCAGACATTGCGCCGGACGCGCACGCCGCCTCCGGTGTGCGCACGATGGAGGCCATGGTCTTCGTGCAACCGGGGACCGACCCACCGTACGAGGTGGTCTGGCGACGCTTCGGCCTGTTGGAAACGATGGGCCCGGTGGACCTGGGGCCGGACGCGACCAGGGCGAGCCAGTGAAGCCGCTGGCTCGCCGGCGGCCCATCCGGTAGCCCGTTTGGCGGCCCGTTTGGCGGCCAAGTTGGCACCCAGAGCTGGCAGCAGCCAGGTCCCTGCCGCCCCGGCGCCGGGCGGCCCGTCATCGGGTCGTTCGGGTCCCTTGCCGATTCTCGGGCCAGATGCCCGCTCAAGCGGCTGCCCAGCGGGCGCGCCGATGGCCCGTGCTAGCTTAGCCCGTGCTAGCTTAGAGTGTTCCCGGCAGGACAGGGGTCCTGCCAATCGCCGCAGGCCTTGCCCCATGCCGTGCCCCACCGCTGCCTCGACCGATCCGCCCGCGACCATTCGGATGGTCGACCTGCAGGCCCAGTACCGCCGCATTGAGGCGGATGTGCAGGCGCGCATTGCCGCAGTCCTGGCCCATGGTCAGTTTATCGGTGGCCCGGAGATTGTCGAACTGGAGGCTCGGCTCGCCGATTATGTCGGCGTGGCGCATGGCATCGCGGTCTCCAGTGGGACCGATGCCCTGCTGGTCGCCCTGCTGGCCCTCGGGGTCGGCCCCGGCGACGAGGTCGTCACCACGCCGTTCACGTTCGTCGCCACCGTCGAGGTGATCGCCCTACTTGGGGCGCGCCCGGTCTTCGTCGATATCGACCCCGCCACCTACAACCTGGACCCAGCCCTGCTCGCCGCCGCCATCACCCCGCGTACCCGCGCCATCCTGCCGGTCTCGCTCTATGGGCAGTGTGCGGACCTGGACGCCATCAACGCGGTGGCCGCGCGCCACGGCCTGCCGGTGATCGAGGACGCCGCCCAGAGCCTCGGCGCCAGCTATCGGGGGCGCCGCTCCGGCGGACTTTGCCACATCGGCTGCACGTCTTTCTTTCCCTCCAAGCCGCTCGGCTGCTACGGCGACGGCGGCGCCTGCTTCACCGACGATGCCGCCCTCGCCACGGCCATGCGCCAGATCCGCGAGCATGGCCAGGACCGGCGCTATCACCATGCCCGACTCGGCATCAATGGCCGGCTGGACAGCCTGCAGGCGGCGGTGCTGCTGGCCAAGCTGGCCATCTTCGACGACGAGGTCGCGCGGCGTGGACGCATCGGCGGTGGCTACAGCGAGCGCCTGCAGGGCCAGGGGGCGCACAGCACGGCCAGTGCCGACAACGGCCTGTTGCTGCCCCACATCGCCCCCGGCTGCAGCAGCGTCTATGCCCAGTACACGATCCAGGTCGATACGCGCGACGCGGTGCAGGCCGCCCTGAGCGCCCGCGGCATCCCCACCGCGGTACACTATCCGGTGCCGCTCAATGCGCAGCCAGCCTACGCCGGCTATTGCTGTCAGGACTGCACCCCGGTGGCGGCGCGGGCCGCCGAGCGGGTACTGAGTCTGCCCATGCATCCGTATTTGACCGACGCCGAGTTGGACGCGGTGGTCGCGGCCCTGCTGGCGGCCATCGCCGACAGCGCCATCTGAACGCCCCGGCTGCCCTCCGGAAACCCTGCGACGACCATGTCTCTACTACAAGACCTCCATCTGGAGCGCGCCACGCTCCCCGGTCTTGGCACCCTCGGTGCCCTGCCCCGGCGTTGGGGCCAAGCCCTGCTGATTTGTCTGCCGCGGCGCCTGCGACGATGGTGGGCGCGACGCCGACCGCTGCTGGTGGTCACTCCGCGCGGCGACGATGCCGAACTGGCGCTGGAATTGCTCGGCGAGCGCGAGGCGGTCGGGGCAATCGACCTGCGCACCGGCGGCGACCTGCCGGGCGCCATCGGCGACGGTCGCCAGCCCTGGTCGACGGTGCTGCTGGAACTGCCCGCCGCTAGCGTGCTGGTGCGAACGCTCACCCTGCCGGCCCAGGTGCGCGACAACCTGCGCCAGGTGATCCAGTACGAGATGGACCGACTGACCCCGTTCCAAGGCGGCGAGGTCTATTACGACGTGCGCGTGGCCGGAGCGGTTGCCCGCGGCACCAAGCTGGCGCTGGAACTGGCCGTCTGTCGCCGCGATCAGGTCGGCGACTGGCTGGAACGTCTGCGCGAGGCCGGCGCCCCGGCGGCGGTGCTGACCTGGCCCGGGGCCTGGCCGGGAGCCAACCTACTGCCGGCGGCGGAACGGCCACGGCGACGCGCCCTCGGCGCCGGGGTCGGCCTGCTGCTGCTGGCCCTGGTGCTGGCGCTCGTCGGCGCGGTGCTGTACACGCCGCTGCTGCAGCGGGAGCGCGCCCTGGCCGACCTGCAACTGCAACTGCAGCGCCTGCGCAGCGGGGCGGCGGAGGTGGAAGAGCTGCGCGCAGAATTGGAGCGGGCACGCCTGGGGGGCGTCGAGGTGCTGGAGCGCAAGCGCCAACAGCCGCGCATGACCGATCTGCTGCGCGATCTCACCGACCTGCTGCCTGATGGTACCTGGGTGCAGACCCTGAACTACAGCAACGGCGAGGTCGATCTGCGCGGCGAATCCAGCCAGGCAACCGCCCTGATCGCGCGGCTGGAACAGGCACCGACGATTAGCGAGGTCAGCTTCCGGTCGCCGGTGATGCAGGTAGCGACCAGCGGCCAGGAACGCTACCACATGGCCTTTCGCTTTGAGCGGACGGCGCCCTGAGATGCCGATGCGCCTGCCTTCGATACGCCGGCCGACCCTCAACCTGGGCGTGCAGCAGCGCCGCTGTGTGCTGGTGTGGACAGCGACCCTGCTGCTGCCGCTCGTGCTGCTGCTGCTGGTGCTGCTGCCTTGGTGGCAGCAACGCGCTGACCTGCAGAATCGGCTGCAAACCGCCACCGAGCAGTGGCAGCGCTTCCAGCGGGTGCTGGCGACCCTGCCGGCACTCCGGGAGGAACTGGCGCGCGAGCAGGCCAACGAGCCCGACAAGGCCTTCTATTTCGATGCCGCCACCCCGGCCCTAGCCGGAGCGCAGTTGCAGCGCGAGGTGCAGGAGATCATTCGCGCCAGTGGCGCCCGCCCCATCAGCGCCCAGGCGCTGCCCGCCGAGCGCGAGGAATCACCGGCGCGGGTGCGCCTTCGGGTCCAGTTGCAAGGCAGCACCGAGCAACTGTTCGAGGTCCTCTATCGAATCGAGGACATGCGCCCGTTCCTATTCGTCGATCAGTTGTCGATCCGCTCCACGCCGCAGCGGCCGGGGGTCCGCCGCCCACGTGTACCGGGCCAGCAGGATGGCGAGCTGACGGTGCGCATCGATGTGTTCGGTTTCGTGCTGAGTCCGGGCGCATGAAACCGGTGCTGCTCGTGCTGGCCGCCGGCCTCGGCCTGGTGTTGTTCCTGCAGTGGCGCAACTGGCCGCCACCACCCCCGGTGCCGCCGGCGCCGGTCGCGGTCGAACTGCCGGACCCGGTGCCCACCAACGATGTCACCCTGGAACCGCCACTGCCGCGCGAGGACTATGCCGGGATCATCGAGCGGCCCCTGTTTCTGCCCGACCGGCGGCCGCCGCCAGAGGAGCCGGAGCTGGAACCGGAAGCACCGGAGCCGGAAGAGTTCAGCGATCTGGGCGGGATGACCCTCACCGCCGTGATGATCACCCCGCAGCTGGTGGCGGCCCTGGTGCGCACCCCGGCCAACCCGCAATTGCAGCGGTTGCGGATC
The DNA here is from genome assembly GCA_007693535.1 of Chromatiaceae bacterium. Lineage (GTDB taxonomy): Bacteria > Pseudomonadota > Gammaproteobacteria > Chromatiales > Chromatiaceae > Lamprobacter. The sequence goes on along the minus strand of REDK01000060.1, from coordinate 9,044 downwards.
GGGCATGAGCTAGAAGGTTGGACCGTGGTCGGCATCGAGCCCGATCGCCTGCTGCTGGAGCGACAGGGCGTAACCGATGAGCTACTATTGCGGAACTATGCCAGCGGCGCACCGAGCACGCCCACGCGAGGGTCGGCGCGCCAGCGAACGGACGCGCGGGGAACCGACCGCAACATGCCGCCGGCCAGGTCGCCCATCACGCCACCGGTCCGCGCCCCGGTCCAGGCGTCGCCCGGCCGGCCGGCGCCGCCCGTGACCGATGAGACCGATGAATAACCCCCGGCCCCAGCCGCATCACCGACTGCGACCAGCGATTCGGCCAAGATCCCGATTTGCGTCCCGACCTTGACCCAAATCGTGAACCACGATCAACACCGCGAGTGACGCCAACGCAACGATGTTGGTGCCTTGCTGCATCGCTGCACCACCTGCCCGGGCACCCCGGCGCCCGGACAGCGTTCACCGACTGACCCGGCACCGTGCTCCCGTCCGTTGCCCTCCGACCCGGCCGCCCAGCCACCTGTCATGCCGCATGCCCAGCCTGTCTCGCCCTGTCCAGCGTTCGCGCTCGCCGCTCCCGTCGCCAAGAGCGGCCACCGGCCGGGTTTTGCCCTGCGCCTGCTGCTAGCCCTGCTACTGTCCCTGATGCTGCCGCTGCTGGCGAGCTGCCAACACTTCGTCTGGGACCCGACCAAGCGGATCGGCAGCGTCGAGGGCCATCGCATCGCTGATCGGGCACCGGACGACGAGGCAGAGATCACCCCGCTGCGGCCCGAGGACGACGGGATCGCCATCGCCGAGGAACTCACCGATCAGCGGCGTCCCTTTCAGGTTGGTGGCACCGGTACCTTCGTGCGCCGAGTCAGCCCGCCGCAAGTCGACACCACCCCGGGCGATGTGACCCTGAACTTCGAGGGCACCGACATCCGCGAGGTGGTCAAGGTGATCCTCGGCGACCTGCTTGGGGTCAACTATGTGCTCGATCCCGGCGTGCAGGGCACGGTGTCCCTGCAGACCGGCCGACCACTGCGGCGCGATCTGCTGATCCCGACCCTGGAGACCCTGCTGCGGATGAACAACGCCGCGCTGGTCGATAGTGCCGGCACCTACGAGGTGATCCCGCTCGGTAACGCGGTGCAGGGCCGGATGGTGCCCCAGCTCGGCGAAACGGCGCGCGCCCTGCCGGACGGCTTCAGCGTCCAGGTCGTGCCGCTGCAGTACATCGGCGCCGAGGAGATGGCCAACATCCTGCAGCCGCTGGCCCCGGATGGCAGCGTCGTGCGGGTGGACAACCTGCGCAACCTGGTGGTTTTGGCAGGCACCAGCCCGGAGATGGGCAACCTGCTCGAAACCATCCGCGTCTTCGATGTGGACTGGATGGCAGGCCTCTCGGTGGGCTTCTTCACGCTGGAATATGCCCGCGCCACCGAGGTCGTCACCCAGATCCAGACCCTACTCGGCGAGGAAGACAGCGGTCCATTACGTGGCCTGTTCCGGTTCATCCCGATCGAGAGTTCCAACGCCCTGCTGGTGGTCTCGCCTCAGCAAGGCTATCTCACCAGGATGGGGGAATGGATCTCACGGCTGGATATGGCCGAGGCGACCGGGAGCACTCAACAGCGGCTGTTCGTCTACCGGGTGCGCCATGGCGATGCCGAAAACCTGGCTGATGTGCTCTCCAAGCTCTTCTCCGGCGAAGGCAGCGGTGCCGAGCGGCGCAGTGTTGGCGGGGTGGCCCCGGGGCTGCGCCAGGCCACCATCGGTGACGGTGGCGGCGAGGGGATGCAGACCGGCACCGACGCCCCGCGCCCCGCCGTGGCCAGCCAACTGGAGCTGTCGGCGCCGGTCAGCATCGTCGCCGACAGCATCAACAACTCGCTGCTGGTGCGCTCCAGTCCACGCGACTACAAACGCATCCTCGACGCCCTCAAGCAGCTCGACATCCTGCCGTTGCAGGTCTTGGTCGAGGCGACCATCGTCGAGATCACCCTGCGCGGGGAACTGCGCTACGGCGTGCAATGGCGCTTCCTGGGACCGGCCAAGGATGACTATCGCGGCGACATCTCCCTGCGCCAATCCCCCGCGGGCCCACAACAGACCTTTCCAGGTTTCAACTGGTCCATCGTGCTGCGCCCGGATACCATCCGCGCCACCCTCGCGGCGCTGGCCTCGGACAACCTGATCAATGTGCTGTCCTCGCCATCGGTGATGGTCAGAGACAATCAGACGGCCAAGATCCAGGTGGGCGAGCAGGTGCCGATTGCCACCACGCAGCAGCAGGGCACCACAGACATCGACCGGGTGATCAATCAGATTCAATACCGCGACACCGGCGTGATGCTCTCGGTGCGCCCGCGGGTCACCCCCGGCGGCCTGGTGCAGATGGAGATCGAACAGGAGGTCAGCACCGTGGCCGCCGAGACCGGGCCGCTCAACTCCCCCACCTTCCGCACCCGCAACATCACCAGCAACGTGGCGGTGCGCTCCAATCAGGCAGTGGTGCTGGGCGGGCTGATCCAAGACGGCCGCGACGAGGGTAAGACCGGTGTCCCCGGTCTCTATCGCACCCCGTTTATCGGCGGCCTGTTCGGCGAGACCTCGCGCCGCGCCGAGCGCACCGAACTGGTGGTGGTGCTGACCCCGCGGGTGATCGCCAGCGACGGCGATATCGAGACCGTCACCGCCGACTTCCGGCGCAAGGTGCGCAACCTCGATGTCCGCTTCTGATGGCTGCCGCTGATGCCGGCCCCGGGCCGGCCGGCCCGACCCCGATTCCGCCCGCGCACCCGACCACCAATCCCACCACCGATCTAACCAAAGGGCCGGCGGCACCAGACTGGCTGACGATCGCCCGCGAGGTGTTCGCGATCGAGGCGGCGGCCATCGCCGGGCTCAGCGCGCGGCTGGATCAGGCGTTTGCAGATGCGGTGGCCGCCATCCTCGCCACCCGCGGGCGGGTCATCGTCTGCGGGATGGGCAAGTCCGGCATCATCGGCAAGAAGATCGCCGCCACGCTGGCCAGCACCGGCACCCCGGCCTTCTTCATGCACCCGGGCGAGGCCTTTCACGGCGACCTCGGCATGGTCACCCCCGCCGACGTCTTCATCGCCATCTCCAACTCCGGCGAGACCGAGGAGCTGGTCAAGCTGCTGCCGTTCCTGCGCGAGCACGGCAACGCCATCGTTGCGATGACTGGCAATGCCCGCTCCACCCTGGCCCGCCATTGCAGCCTCCATCTCTCGGTGCGAGTGGAACGTGAGGCCTGTCCGCTGCAGCTCGCCCCCACCGCGTCCACCACTGCCACCTTGGCCATGGGCGATGCCCTGGCGGTCGCGCTGATGAAGGCGCGCGATTTCCAGGCCCATCATTTTGCCCGCCTGCACCCCGGCGGCAGCCTGGGCCGGCGCCTGCTGCAGCGGGTCCGCGACGAGATGCGCACCCATGACCTGCCCTTCGTCACCCCCGACGCCAGCGCCGAGGCGGTGCTGGCCGCAGTCACCGCCGGCCAACTCGGGGTCGCGCTGGTCACCGATCCCGCCACCGCCGAGAGTCGTGGCGGCGCGCTCGGCATCATCACCGACGGTGATCTGCGCCGCGCCCTGCAACGCCACCGACAGGGCTTCTTCGATCTCCAGGCCGGCGAGATGATGACGCCCGATCCCATCTCCATCGGCGCCGATAGCAACATGCAGACCGCCATCGAACTGATGGCCACCCATCGCATCACCCTACTGGTCGTGCTGGATCAGGATCGCATCGTCGGCGTGGTGCAGAAATGATCGCGCGCTGGCATCGTGCGCTCCTTTAGGGTGCGGGCGCGCCGCTGAGCCCTGCCAGTCGCCCGCCCGGCAGCCCGCGAACCCACCAATCGCGCCATTCCTTGACCGCGATCAGCCCGCCGGCTTGACCGCGCCCGCACCAAAACCGTAGCGTGGAAGGGCTTTGCCACAGGTGCCCCGCGTCACGACGCGGGGTGAAACGGGAAGCCGGTCCAGCGGGGTTCACCCGCGATGCCGGCGCTGCCCCCGCAACGGTAGGCGAGTCAAGCCGCGATCGATGCCACTACGTGCCCCTGGGCCGTGGGAAGGCGTCGCGGCCGGGGTCCATGCCCGGACCCCGCTCGCAAGCCCGGAGACCGGCCTGCGGCTGCATCGTGGCGCTGCGGTGGGCGGGGCCGGGCGATACCGTCCGCGCGACCTCGCTGGCCGATGCGGCCTGCTGCGTCCCCCCTGTCCCTCTGTTCACATCTCACATCGCGGCGCCCCTTTCCATCATCGGCCCCGAGCGGGTGCGCCGGGGCGACGCGAGGTCTGCATGTCCCTACCTTTCCATCCGTCCGCGCTGGCGGCTGCCCTGCTGCTGCCCGGACTTTCCTTGTTGCCGACAATGGTCCGGGCCCAAGGGCCCGAAGGGCCCGCGCGGGCGCCAGCCGCCGCCGATGCGGCACTCCTTGATCTGCCGGAGGTCATCGTCACCGCGACCCGCACTGCCGAGACCCTGGATCAGACCCTGGCGCCGGTGACCGTCATCACCCGCACCGACATCGAGCGCCAGCAGGCGCGGACCACCCTCGACCTGCTGCGCGGACAGCCCGGTATCAGCATCGCCAGCACCGGCGGGCGTGGCACCAATACCAGCCTGTTCCTGCGTGGCACCAATGCCAATCAGACCCTATTCCTGGTCGATGGCATCAAGGTCGGTTCAGCCACCACCGGGACAACACCCTTTCAGAATCTGCCGGTGTCCCAGCTCGACCGGGTAGAGGTGGTGCGCGGGCCACGTTCCAGCCTCTATGGGTCCGAGGCGATGGGTGGGGTGGTGCAGTTCTTCAGCCGCCGTGGCGGCGGGCCGCTGACGCCCTATCTGGATGTGACCGCTGGCGGCTATGACAGCGCCGGCATCAGCGGCGGGATCAGCGGCGGCGGCGAGCGCGGGCGCTTCCACATTGGCGGCAATCTGGACGACACCAAGGGCTTCGATGCCTGCCGCGGGCGCGGCGCCCCATTCTTCGATGGCTGCGGCACCGATGAGCCAGATCGCGATGGCTATCGCAATGCCGGGGTCAGCCTGAGTGCCGGCTATGATCTCGCGCAGTGGGCTAGCGCCGACCTGATCTTCCTGCGCTCGGAGAGCGAGGTCGAGTTCGACGGTGCCTTTCAGAACGAGTCTGAACAGGTACTGCAGGTCCTCGGCGCGACCCTGCGGCTACAACCACTGACCCCATGGGGCGTGCTGCTGCGGGCCGGGCGCAGTTGGGATGAACAGGACAACCTCAAGGACGGGGCCTTCTCCAGCCGCTTCGAGACCCGCCGCGACAGTCTGACGCTACAGAACGACATCGCCACCGGCGACCTGGGCCTGCTGACCATCGGGGTGGATTATCAGCGCGACCGGGTCGGTGGGACCACCGACTATGCAGCGCGCAGCCGGGATAATACTGGGGTGTTCGGCGAGTATCAGGCCTGGTTCGGCCCCGCCAGCCTCAAGGCCAGCCTGCGCCGCGACGAGGACGAGCAGTTCGGCGGGCACACCACCGGTGGCCTCGGTCTGGGTTGGGAGTTTGCCCCGGCGCTGCGGGTGATCGCTACCTACGGCACCGCCTTCAAGGCCCCGACCTTCAACGACCTGTACTTTCCGTCCACGCCATTCTTCGCCGGTGGCAATCCGGACCTACAGCCCGAGCAATCGCGTAGCCTGGAGCTGGGCCTGTCCGGGCGCTTGGAGATCGCCGACGGAACCGCCGGTGACGGCCGGCTGGACTGGTCGCTCAACCTGTTCCAGACCGAGATCGACGACCTGATCCAACTGGTCCCGCCCACCTTCGCCGCCGAGAATCTGGACCGCGCCCGCATCCGCGGGGCCGAGGCGGTGCTGGGAGGGCGGTTGCTGGGCACCGACCTCGGCGTTAGCCTCACCCTGCTTGATCCGCGCGATCGCAGTGGCGGCGCCAACGATGGCAACCTGCTGCCGCGCCGCCCCGAGCAGAGCCTGCGGCTGGACTTGGATCGCCAGTTTGGTCGCTTCGAGGCCGGGACCACCCTATTCACGGCCGGGCGCAGCTTTAATGATCCGGCCAATCGGGTCCGTCTGGATGGCTACACCCTGCTGGATCTGCGCGCCGCTTACCGGCTGAGCGAGACGGTACGCATCCAGGCCCGGGTCGAGAATCTCTTCGATGAAGACTACGAGACCGTTGCCTGGTACAACCAACCCGGGCGGACCCTGTTCGTGACCCTGAGTTACCGGCCCTGAGTTACCGGGCCTAAGCAATCGGCCCCACTCTATCGGGGCCGGTCGACGTACTCCTGGCACTGCGCCGGCGTCGCATTGTGCTGCCCGAACCGGCCTCAGGGTGCAGCGCCGGCCGGCGCCATATCCTGCTCCTCATCGCCAACCCGGGAACCCCTCTAATGACCACGACCGACCCCGCCGCCGAAGCACGTCACCGCCGGCGCATGCAGCGTCACAAGGACCTGGTCGATGCCCGCATCGCCAGCGCCACCGACGAGCGCGGCGTGCTGCTGGTGCTGACGGGTAACGGCAAAGGCAAATCGTCCTCGGCCTTCGGGATGGCCGCCCGTGCCTTGGGACATGGCCTGCGCGTGGCCATCGTGCAATTCATCAAAGGCAGCTTCGCCACCGGCGAGGAGGCCTTCTTTCGGCGCTTCCCGGAGGTGACCTACCACGTCATGGGCGACGGCTATACCTGGGACACCCAGGATCGCGAGCAGGACCAGCGGACCGCGGCGCGCGCCTGGGAACAGGTGCAGGTCCACCTGCAAGACCCCAGTGTCGATCTGCTGATCCTCGATGAACTGAACCTCGTGCTCAAGCTCCGGCTGCTGTCTTTGGACAGGGTCCTCGATGCCCTGATCGCTCGCCCGCTCGGTCAACATGTGGTGGTGACCGGCCGGGCCGCGCCGCCGGAACTGATCGAGATCGCCGATACCGTTACCGAGATGCGCCCGGTCAAGCATGCCTTCGATGCCGGCATCAAGGCGCAGAAGGGGATCGAACTCTGATGGCGCGGCGGCGCGATGTCGGTGCCTGAGTCCGGCGGGCGGGTATTGGTCCTCGGCGGCGTGCGCTCGGGCAAGAGCCGCCTGGCCGAGCGCCTAGCGCTGGCCTCCGGCCGGCCGGTGACCTATCTTGCCACTGCCACGGCCGACGATGCCGAGATGGCCGCACGCATCGCCACCCATCGCAATCACCGCCCACCCGACTGGGCGCTGGTCGAAGAACCCCTGGCCTTAGCCGCAGCCCTAGAGCAGGCCTGTGCCCCTGGCCATTGCGTGCTGGTGGAATGCCTGACCCTGTGGCTGACCAATCTGCTCTGCCAGCCCGATCCAGCCCGACTCGCGGCCGAGATCGACGCCTTCGAGGCGCTGCTGCCGCGGTTGCCAGGTCAAGTGATCCTGGTCGGCAACGAGGTCGGCCTAGGGGTGGTCCCGCTCGATGCCCTGACTCGGCGCTATTGTGACCTGGCCGGTGCCCTGCACCAGCGCCTAGCAGCGGGCTGCGAGCGGGTCGTCCTCACCGTCGCTGGGATACCGCTGATGCTGAAAGGGCCGCCGCTGGGACTATGACAGCCCTGGGGGCAGCCGCAACGATCCGGCCACCGGGCCGGCAGCGCACCGCGGAGCGCTGGGAGGCGGGTGCTTGCAGGCAGAGATCGCGGGGAGAGCACCGAGCGCTTCCGGATCCGACCCGACAAACCGCGCGTCATCCGCCGACGCCGAACCCGGCGCGACGGTGACCACTGTAAAACACCTCTGACAACCATGCGTGTCTGCCCGTGAACCACACCCAGCAACCGCCGCCGGCCGACCTCCCTGCCATCGACTGGTTCCGCCACCCCGCCCTGCGACCTGACCTCGACAGCCGCGCCGCGGCTGCCGCCCATCAGGCACAACTGACCAAGCCGGCCGGTTCGCTCGGGCGCTTGGAGGCGCTGGCCCTGCGGCTGGCGGCCCTGCAGGGCCGGCCGCGACCACGGGTCGAGCAGGTTCAGATCGCGGTGTTTGCCGCCGACCATGGCGTTGCCGCCGCTGGGGTCTCGGCCTTTCCACAGGCGGTGACGGCGCAGATGCTGCTGAACATGGCCAAGGGCGGGGCCGCCATCAGCGTGCTGGCGCGCCACTTAGACGCCGACCTGGACCTGGTAGACCTGGGGCTCGCGACTCCAGCGCCGACCCATCTGGCCATCCGCAGCACCCCGATCGCCCCCGGCAGCGCCAATCTCGCTCAGGGTCCGGCGCTGACCATGGCACAACTGCAGCAGGCGCTGGGCGCCGGTCACGCGGCGGTGCTGCGCGCCCGCGCCGCCGAGACTGACCTCTTCATCGGTGGCGAGATGGGCATCGGCAACAGCACCGCGGCCACTGCGCTCGCCTGTGCCCTGCTGGACCAGCCGGCGGCGGCCCTGACCGGCCCCGGCACTGGCCTCGATGCAGCCGGCGTGGCACGCAAGCGGGCAGTCATCGAGCAGGCCCTAGCCTTACACCGCAACGGGCTGGGCGATCCGATGGCGGCCCTGGCGCGCCTCGGCGGCTTGGAGATCGCGGCCCTCGCCGGGGCCTACATCACCTGCGCCCGCAGCGGCCTGCCGGCCCTGGTAGATGGCTTCATCAGTTCCGCCGCGGCGCTGGCGGCGGTGCGCCTCTGTCCTGGCGCGGGCGACTGGCTGCTGCTCAGCCACGCCTCGGCCGAGCCCGGGCATCGTGCGATGGTGACAGCGCTGGCCGCGGTTGGCACCGAAGCCCCATTGCTGGACCTGGGCATGCGTCTGGGGGAAGGCAGCGGGGCCGCCATGGCGCTGCCGCTGCTACGGTTAGCCTGCGCTTTGCACAACGAGATGGCCACCTTCACCAGTGCCGGCGTCGCCGCCGCGGACGCCGACGCCTGATGGCCGGCCCGGACGCGGCCCCCGCCCGACACGCCGCCGGCGGGAGCAACCCCCGCGGCGCGCCCCATACCGGCGCCGACCCCATCCAGACCCAGCTGCCCCACGGCGAGGTGATCGGGGGCGGACGTTTTAGCGGCAC
>REDK01000185.1 GCA_007693535.1 Chromatiaceae bacterium | reverse complement strand
GTTCTACCCACTAACAACGACAGGGCAAAATTCCGGTTTCTGCTGAACCAGCACAAATCCTCGCGCTCGCGCCCCTGGCACCGGGGGAGGATTCGTGCACGATAAGCCGACGCCAGTTTGGAACCACGCGGGTCAACACCCGCATCAGTGCCCGCTCTCGTGGGATGCTGTCGCAAGCCTCGCACCGGTAGGCATCTCGGTAACCCGCGGTCGCCACGGCAAAGCGCACGTTGTCTTCGCAGATCGGGCAATAACCCTGGTTGCTGAAGGGCACCAGCTCCGCGCCACCATCCAGGTAACCGACCGCTCCCCACGCGGGGTCCTGCGTATCAGGCTCATTCATTGCTCGATAACCGCGTCAAGATCACCATGGGATCCCTCAACATGCTGGTCTCCTGTGGGGGGGTTGTCCACGCTGCGGCGACGACGGTTATCGACGCAACTCATTGCCGACTCGCCAACGCTGCCGTGGCGATCACCGAGCCGCGCGGCCGAGGCCGGAGGATTGTGACGCAGGCGCCAACCCGGCCATCACCAGGTGACACGCACATCGGGGCTCAACGGCTCCAGTAGAATCACCAACAGATCATCGGTCAAGAATACCGACTCCGCGGCTGGCCATGGCCGCCGCCCAGCGCAGGCCGCCTTCGCTATCTCCTTTTCCCGCTCATCTGAGCTCACGAAAACATCGTGACCAAGCAGCGAATTCAAGATCAGGACCTGTCGATAATGGATAAACATTGTGGTGTCGAGTTGGGAATGGTAGCCGTCATCCGATTCTCTGACGATTCTGGATGCGTCGAATGGGACGGGATCGCCAATCACCACGAGCGCGCGGCGGCGCTCATATAAATCAGGAACCGTTCTCTCAACCGCCTGGACGATTCGGTTCAGTTGCAACATCTGATAGTCGTTGCGCAGTGAGGCTGCGGTGATCTCCTGCGCTGCATGGATCGCGAAGAAGTACACGAGTGCAGCAACGAGAATGGTCGAGAATGGACGCAGCCTGGCGAACCCGAGAACGAAGGCCGCTAGTGCCGCAACGAAGTAAGCGTGCGCCGACAAGAGTCGCCCCGCGAACTGCGGCGCTTGATCGTTCACGATGAAGGCCAAGCTCAGCGATGGGGGCAGCAATGCGAGTAGCAAAACGATCAGGACGGCGGATTTGACTTCCCGGGAACGCCACTCTCCCGCGAACGTTAGAGCGAGCGCCAAAAGACAGAGCGCCGCTGGGAGCAAACGAACATTCTGGGGCAGGTAGTTGACGTGCAGAATGAAATAATGCCCAAAAGTAACGAAGGAGCGCAGGAATTCCCTGCTCATCTCCACAACACCGTTTATCTGTGTCCTGGCTCCCGCACCTTCGACACCAATCACCTTCAGAGAGAGCAAGTAGAGCAGTATGCCAATCAGACACGCGGCGGCGGCTCGGAATACCCGACTGAGTCGCGACAAGGGCATCCCTGTTCCAGCCTGTGCCCCCATTCCCCATCGTCCTCCAGATGCGCGCTGCGGCAATGCGCACCACAGGACGGCCAATGTTGCCATGACCGCTAACTTTGGCTGATAGACTGCGATACTTGCCATGAACAGCAACGAACATAGTGCGACCGCTAGCGAGAAACGCTGAATGCTGCCCAGGGCCACAATGCCCGCAAGTAGGAATGCATCTGCGAGTACAAAGCCGATCGCATCGCTGGTGAACGAGAAGTAATCCAGGATCGCTGGGTGCAGCAGCAAGGTCGCTGACACTAGGAATATCTGGAATCCGCTCGTCGCCCAAAAGATCACAGAGAGCAGGACGCCGTTTAGCGCGAGGATGGCAAATCCTACGATCGATTGAATGACCTGAACACCGGAACCGCCGGCCAGCAACAGGATGATGTCGGCCAGCCAGCGGCCCTCACTCACTGTCCGATATGACGGGTAGGGGGAGACCCACACGTTGGGAATTAGGTGGTTAGTATAGAATACTGTCGTAAACAGTGGCGCGTAGATAACGAGAGCAAGCAAGAGACATGCCACTAGTGGGCGGCGAAGCCGGACGAAGTGCTGGTGCCCTCGGTTTTCGAAAAGACGAGATACGAACACCCTAGGGTTCCTTTCCAGACAGTGGGCAGGCTCCCGCGTCGACGCGAAACGCCCACGCCCGGCTTGCAATGAATGTCGCTGGCGGTACCACGAAGACTGATAGCACTGCTGCCGTTGCGGGGGAGAGTACATCTGCCTTAAGCAGGAACGAGAGTACCACAGTATTGAGCCCAAACCCGCTGACGGCGACGGTCAGAAAGCGACGCATCGCGCGGGCCGGATCGCCGGGAGCTGAGAAGGTCCAGACATAGTGACCCACTAATGATACTGAAAATGCAAGCAAAAAGGCGATGGAATTGGCGGGAATCGCTGGCATCGCCGCTAGTGTGATCAAGCCCCATGCCGTGGAGGCGTGAACTGCGGTCGCCAGCAGCCCAACCACCGCGAAGCGCGAGACGAGCAGTAATTCATGCCTGACCTGGAAGGGATGCCACACTTTCATGTCGGGTCGTGATCCAGGTCTATTGGTGAATGACCGGAGCTCCAGCGTTGCGGAATCATTCAGAAGCCTCGATAGCGCGCTTTGGCTCAATGACCTGCCGGATCAGGTAGACAGGCCGCCGTTTCGCTTCCATATAGATCCGGCCAATGTATTCTCCGAGTATGCCAATCCCGAGCAACTGCACTCCACTGAGAATAGATACCGCAAAAAATATGGATGCATAGCCCGGTACTTCGATTCCGTAAATCAATGCTCGGGTGGCCACGATCGATCCATACGCGATGGCGCCGGCAGCGATGATGAAGCCGATATAGCTCCAGATTCTAAGCGGCACGGTACTAAAGCTCGTAATCCCTTCGATGGCTAGATTCCATAGCTTCCAGCCATCCCACTTGCTTTGGCCAACCACCCGTGGGGCGCGAACGTAATCGACGCAGGTTGTTTTAAATCCTAACCACGCAAACAGCCCTTTCATGAACCTGCGGGATTCGGGGAAATCCATCAGCACGTCGATGACCATTCGGTCCATCAACCGAAAGTCCCCGACATTCTCGGGAATGGATGGCTTGGCGATCATGTTGTGAACCCGATAAAACCACTTGGCCGAGGTTCTCTTTGACCAAGCGTCTGAGCCTCTGTCGATTCGACGAGCGAGCACCACGTCGTAACCATCGCGCCACTTGCCGATCATCGTCAGCACCAACTCTGGCGGATCTTGGAGATCGACATCCATTGGAACCACCACTTGTCCCGATGCGATTGCGAGCCCGGCGCTGAGTGCCGCCTCCTTGCCAAAATTTCGGCTGAGGTCGACGATGCGAATGCGGGGATCGTCTTGCTGACGTTCGACGAGACGATCCAGTGTTGCATCTAGGCTGCCATCGTTCACAAATAGCAGCTCGAGGTCCAGTTGTGGATGCGGACGGAAGATTTCGTCGACTTGGTCAATGAAGACGGTTACCGCTTCTTCCTCATTGAACACCGGGATGACTAGGCTCACCTTGAGGTTTTCACCACTGTGATCACGGCCCAGTAGCTCGAACGAGGGGCTGCGGGCGCGACCGCTAAGTTTTCCTGTGGCATGAGTCATAGGCTTATTATGGCCGCGGATCGTTGGGATTCCAGGTGCCTGGCGATGTAGCGCGATCCAACGGCTGCCTTGTTACTGATGACATGTGGGCTGCCGTAGCCGAACTTGATCGGGTAGTGATCGGATCAGATTCTTCTTCAAGTTTGGGCCCGCGGGTTTGAGTGGGTCGGCGGGCGTCGTCTCCGGTGGCAGGCGTGCAGGCGATGCACAATCGTTCAGGCGGGAGGTCGCCGACGGTGGATTCCAGGCCCGAGGTCTTTGCTGATATCAGTGATCAGACAGTTGGACGTTTCCCGGCGTATCCATGCCAGCTTGCATCAAGCCCAGCGGCTGACTGCAGGTATGGCGTGCGCAGTCAGGTGGCCGGGGTCTGCGGGGGTTGCTCGCCCGCGTCGGCCTGCCTTGCGGCACGCTGCGGGGGCGCGGTGGGACAAAGGCCGACGGCCGCGCTCCGCCGCACTGCGGTCCTTCGCCAAAACGTCCGAGGGGATGCGGTGACTGCATGCGTGGGTGCACCCTGATGTCACAAGAAGTAGTGTAACATCGAGCCGGGCGGTGGGGCGTGAGGGTGTGTGTCGGCAGCAGGTTGCTTCGGGATCCGCAATCAGTATATGGTCCTTGGTGGAGAGGGGCGCTTGTCTGCCGGCTTGGTGAAGGTCGAATCATGTTCCGTTTCTTCAGCATCTTCATTGTCCTGACCGCCGCCTTGTTCGCCGCGCAACTGACGCCGCCGGTGCAGCAGGGGTTCGTGCTTCCGTTCACCTCGGCGATCGCCTGGCTGAGCGCCGTCCTAATGCAGGCCTGGGACGATCAGGTGATCGCCCAAGGCAAGCTCATCTGGGATGCGAGCAGCGGCTTCGGGGTCTCCATCGAGGCAGGCTGCAATGGGGTCGAGGCGGGCATCGTGCTCGTGGCAGCCGTGCTGGCCTTCCCCGCCACTTGGCGCGAGCGGCTCATTGGCGTCGCCATCGGCCTGTTGACGGTGCAGGCTCTCAACCTGCTGCGCATCATCACGCTGTTCTACCTGGGGCAATGGAATCAGACCTGGTTCGAGTGGGCGCATCTCTATCTGTGGCAGGCGCTGATCATGCTCGACGTGCTGGCGGTGTTCCTGCTGTGGCTGCACTGGCTGGCCTCGCGGCGGGCAGGGCCAGCCTTCACCGCCGATGCCGGCGCCTGACATGAGTCCGCTGCGGGGCTTTCTGCTACGCACGCTGGCCTGGCTGCCGGTCTGCTTTGCGGCCTGGTATTTTTTGTCCATCCTGTTCACGCTGCCACTGGCGGCGCTCGTGGAGACCGCGCTCGGGTCGACGTTCCCGGCGGTCTTCAGGCAGGTTGTTCCCGACGGCAATGTCCTGGTCGTACTCAGCCAGATTCAGGTCTCAGCGGCCGGTGACCAGCCCGGGGAGCTAATGTTCCGGCTGAATCCCCTGATGTACGGATACGCCTTACCCCTGTATACCGCGCTGGTGCTGGCTACGGACGGCGACGATCTAGGCCGCCTGCTCTACTGGCTGTTGGGCATGGCCGTGTTGGTGTCGGTACAGGTATTCGGCATCGCCACGGAGGCGCTGAAGATCATTGCCTTCGAACTCGGTGATGATGGCAGGGCGGCGCTCGACTTGGCGCCTTGGGGCTACGACGCGCTTGCCCTTGCCTACCAGCTTGGCTATCTGATCCTCCCGCCCGTGGTCCCCATCATGCTCTGGCTCGGCCAGTTTGGTCAGACGCAGATCGGCACACTCCTCACCGATCAGGATGGCGTCTGAGCGGTACCTCAGCAGTCGCAGGCGCGCTGCTGCCGCCAGCTAGCCCAGGTCGTGCTGACCCCGCGGGGCCAACTGCGGGCTCCCCGCAACCGCGGGAAGGTTAGCAGGCGCCGGCGTGCGGCGTCACCCCCACGGGTGGGCTGCATGCCGCGCCCATTTGACAGCGAGGCGGCGCGCAACATGTACTCGGCTGATCCTCGCGCTGATGCCAGGGCTGACCCCGGCGCTGACTCCGGCGCTGACTCCGGCGCTGACTCCGGCGCTGACTCCGGCGCCGATCCCAGCGCCTGGTTCGCACGTCCCGACATTGGGGCGCCGGGTTTGCTGCCGCGCGAGTTGCTGCAGCATGCGCGTGGCGGCGATACGGCCTGGCTGGGGGCGCTCGATGCCGGGCACTGGCAGCGGCTCGATCCGGTGGATCTGACCGAGCTGATTTTGACCCCGCCGGCCCGGCTGGATGCCGCCGTGCGGGCGGTGCAGCATGCCGCGGTGGCCTGCCTGGCCGGCAGCGGCTGGCGGCTGGTCGACGCCCCGGCCCCGTGGCGGCGCCCGGCCGATCCGCACTGGTGGGCGCGCCTGCTCGAACTGGCCGGCAGTGCCGCGGCGTTGCTGCCGATGCCGCTGGCCGCCGATCTCGGCCGTGGCCGGCCGCTCGACGACCTGCCGGATGCCGCGCTGGTGCCGGTGCTGGCCGCAGAATTGGCGGCCGGCACGCTGTGGCGGCGCCGTTTCCAGAGCGAGGATCTGGCCGCGGCGCTGGCGGTGCCCGGTGTGTTCGGCGTGCTGGCGGCGGCGCTGACGACCGACGAACTCGATGCCGCCTGGGCCGATCCGGCGCTACTCGGTAACGACCCCCGACACCTCGCGCGCGTCGCTGCCGCGGTGCTCGCCGACCCAGCAGCGCTGGCGCCGCGCTGGCGCGGGCTGTTGCACGAACTGCTCGGGCGCCTCGATGCGCTGGCGCAGGCGCCCGACGCGGCCCTGGCTGCAGCGCTCGAGCAGGCCCTCGACGGGCTCGCGCTGCCGGGTGATCTGGACCTGCTGCGCGCGCTGCTCGCACTGCGCGCGCGGGGCGCCACCGTAAGCATGCTGCCGGCTGGGCTGCGCGGGGCCGCCGCCGGCCTTGCCGACCCGGCCGCTCAGCAGTGGCTGCTCGATGCTCTGGCCGGGCAACCGGGCGGCTTGGCTGCCTGTGGTCTGATCGAGGCCGATGGCGCGCTGGCGCTGCCTTGGCTCAATCAATATGCAGCGCGGCTGCTCGCCGATCCGGCGGTGCGCGAGCGGCTTGGCGTGGCGACGCTGCTGGCGCTCGCGCCCGCGGCCCCAGCCGTGGTCGGCGCGACCCTCGATGCACGCATGACCGCCGACCCGGCGGCGACCACCGGGGCACTGATCGCGACCGCGGGCTGGGAGGCCTGGCGCGACTGGCCCGGTCGCGCCGCCGCGCCGGGGCCGGGGTGGCCTGGGCTCGCGGCGCTCTGGCTTACCCATCCAGCCCAC
>REDK01000116.1 GCA_007693535.1 Chromatiaceae bacterium | reverse complement strand
GGCTGCGGGCCGCCCGGCCGGAGCCCCCGGCCCGCGCCCCGGAGCGCCGCGTCGACCGGGACTGGGATCAGGACCGGGGTCAGAAGTGGGATCAGGCGACCTGCCGCGCGCGCTTCACCGCCATGCTGACGGCCGTACAGGGGGAGGTCCATGCGGTCGGCGACGACTGGCCGGCGCGGCTCGCTGCCATCCTGCGCGGGCATGGTGCGCGCAACCTGCGCTACGGACCGGATGCATCGCTGGCAGCGGCCCTCACCGCCGGCTGGCCGGCGGACGGGCCGCGCCTGATCCCGCATGATCAGCCCATCGAGGCCTGCCGCGCGGACCTGTTCGATGCCACCGATGCCGCCCTGACCGGTTGCCACGCCGGCATTGCCGAGACCGGCTCGCTGCTGCTCTGGCCGACCCCGGCAGAGCCGCGGTTGCTGTCCCTGGTGCCGCCGATCCATTGCGCCCTGCTGCGCGCCGATGACCTCCATACGACGTTGCACGAATGGCTGGCGGTGCATGGCTGGGGCGGTGCGGGTCTCTCCGTGCCGCCGGTACTGCCGAGCAACCTGCTGCTGATCTCCGGGCCGTCGAAGTCCGCCGATATCGAGCAGACCCTCACCTATGGGGTACACGGTCCGCGGCGGCTGATCGTGCTGTTGCAGGGGGATTGAGCGGCGTGGCGGCCGCATGCATCGGCGCCCATCGGCTTCGAGACCCTAATCTGCGCCGTCTCCAACCGACGCTGGCCGCGCGCCCCGGTTCGGTTCGGTTCGGCGAGTCCCTCGTCGAGCCCCCGCGCGATCAGCTTGGCGGTTGCCGTGGCCCGATTCGCATCGGCCGGCGGGTTCTCGCCATCGTTGCCGGTCGCCCCGGCAACGGCCCCGCCCAGCAGGCCGCACCCCTGGGCTAGGCGCCGCAGCCGGTCGAACCAGAGCGGCGGCCCCTGCGCCGATCAGCCGGCCGACGGCAGCCCGGCCAGGGCCATCGCGACCTCCGACTCGTCGTAGGTCAGGTCGCGCAGCTTGCCCTCGGTGTAGTCGATATAGGCCTGCATATCGAAATTGCCGTGGCCGCAGAGGTTGAACAGGATGGTCTTGGACTCGCCTGCCAACCGGCACTTCTCGGCCTCGTCGATGGCCGCGCGCACCGCATGATTGGCCTCCGGGGCTGGCAGGATACCCTCGGCCTTGGCAAACTGGATGCCGGCGGCAAAACACTCCAACTGATTGTAGCTGCGCGGGGCGATGAGCCCGAGCTTGGCCAGATGGCTCACCTGCGGGGCCATGCCGTGATAGCGTAGGCCGCCGGCATGGAAGCCCGGCGGCACAAAACCCGAGCCCAGCGTATACATCTTCACCAGCGGGGTCAGATGCGCGGTATCGCCATAGTCGTAGGCGAAGGCGCCCTTGGTCAGGGTCGGACAGGCAGAGGGTTCGACGGCGATGAATTGGGTCGCGAGTCCATCGCGCAGCTTGCGGTGCAGGAACGGGAAGGCGATGCCGGCGAAATTGCTGCCGCCGCCGGTGCAACCGATCACCAGGTCCGGATAATCGTCGGCCATGGCCATCTGCTCCAGGGCCTCCAAACCGGTGACGGTCTGATGCAGCAGCACATGGTTGAGCACCGAGCCGAGCGCGTAGCGGGTATCGTCGCGCTGCACCGCCAGTTCCACCGCCTCGCTGATGGCGATGCCGAGGCTGCCGGTGCTGTCCGGGTGTGCCTCCAAAATGGCACGGCCGGCGGCGGTACGCGGGCTCGGGCTGGCGATACATTCTGCCCCGAAGGTCTCCATGAAGGCGCGCCGGTAGGGCTTGTGGTCGAAGCTGACGCGGACCATGAAGACCACGATTTCCAACCCGAACAGCGATCCGGCCAGGGCCAGCGACGAGCCCCATTGACCGGCGCCGGTCTCGGTGGTGATGCGCTTGACCCCTTCCTGCTGGTTGTAGAAGGCCTGGGCGATGGCGGTATTGGGCTTATGGCTGCCGGCCGGGCTGACGCCTTCATATTTGTAATAGATGCGCGCCGGGGTATCTAGGGCACGTTCCAGGCGCCGCGCCCGGAACAACGGAGCCGGGCGCCATTGCCGGTAGACCTCGCGCACCGGACCCGGGATCTCGATCTCGCGTTCGGTAGACATCTCCTGCTCGATGACTGCCCGCGGGAAGATCGGCGCCAGATCGTCCGGGGTGATCGGCTGTTTGCTGCCGGGATGCAGCACCGGGGCCAGCGGCTCCGGCAGATCGGCATTGATGTTGTACCAATGACGGGGCAGATGCTCTTCGTCGAGCAGATACTTGACGCTGTCGCTCATGTCGGGATGCAAGCCTTACGCAAGCACGCAATGCGTGGTGGGATGGGGCGGGGCACGGGGTCGTCGCGTGCCCCGGCGCGGACCGCGGCACCGCCGCCTGCCGGCCGCTCCGCGGAGCCGGCAGTTTGCCAGGTTCCGGGCCAGGGCAGAATAGCCGGCCGCAGCGGCCAGCGCGCGGCCCGGCGCCGGAGCGCTCGTCCTCGACCGCTGCCGGTCCTGCCCGCGCCCGGCCCCAGCATCACCGCCGATTCTGCGCCAGTTTCCCACCCCAGTCCCGCCAATCGTACCGATCTCGCAGGCCCCGCCGGCAGGCATCCCAGTGATCTGTGCCGCGCCGTACAATGCGGGCCGTCGCGAGTGCACTGGCCCGCGCGCCGCCCGCGTAACCCCCTCTCCCAATCGCCGCTGGAGCAGCCCCCGATGAGCAAGCCCGCCGACGCCACCACTACGACCGCATCCCTGAACGCGGCGCCCATGCGCTATCTGGACCAGGCCCTGGATACCCTGCACGCGCTGGGCCTGGCCGGCGACGCCGGCAACAGTGCGGCGGATCCGATGATCCCGCTGCTGAACCGCATTGCTGGCTTTGACGAGGCTCGGGTCACCGTCATCGCGCGGACCCTGACCCAGGCCGGCACTTTCAATCAGGTGGTACGCGAACAGGTCCAGGCGATGGATATCGGCAGCCGCTATGAGCGGATCACCGAGGCCTTCAACAGCATCCGCGACGATGCCCGGCGCATGGTCGATCAGCTCGCCGATGGCAAGATCGATACCATGGAACGGATGTCGAATCTGTGGATGAAGATTACCCGCGGCGACATCGCCGGCCGCTTCGACAAGATCAAGGAGACCTATCTGGAGGTTGCGGCCAGCACTCAGGATCAGGTCCAGCGCGAGCAGCTCATCCTGCAGGCCTACCAGGACTTCCGCGTTGCCATGAAGCAGTCCGAGGTGTTGGCCCTGGAGGTGTTGCAGACCGCCGAGGGGGCGCTGGCGGAGGCCCGCGCGGCAGTGGATCAGGCGATGCAGGCCGTGACCGATGCGAGCGGTGCCGAGGCCGCCGACCGCGCCCGCCTGGAGCTGGCCCGCGACCAGCGGGTGCGTGACCTGCAGGACGTGGAGAAGCGCTATCAGATCGCCAAGGACCTCGCCGACAACCTGACGGTGTCTTATCACACCTCCGAGGTGGTGATGGCGCGCCTGCTGCAGACCACGAACGCCAAGGAGCGCCTGTATCAGCAGGCGATCAGTTTCTTCACCACCAACGAGACGGTACTGACCGCGCTGACCGCCTCCTTCACCGGCATGTTCGGCCTGGCCGAGACCACCAAAACCGTCGAGGCGATGAAGGACGGCATCAGCCAATCCCTGGAGGCCCTGGCCGATCTCGGCGGCCAGGTCCAGGAGGCGGCGATCCGCACCGGTTACGGCCCGACGGTGCGCGCCGAGGCAGTCAAGCAATTGGTGGAGTCGGTGGTCAGCTATCAGACCCACTCGCGCGAGATCATCGAGGAGATGCGGGTCGCCTCCACCCGCAATGCCGAGGAGATCCGCGAGGCGGTCGAGGACGGCAAACGGCGCATGGCCCGCCTGGCCGCGCAGGGCCAGGGGCTGGTCGCGGACGCGCGGCCATGAGCGCGACCGCCACCGTGGCCAAGCCGCCGCTGGATGACGTCATGTTGGCCATGGATGTGGTGGACACGCTGCGCCGGCGGCGCAGCCTGGTGGAACGGGAACTCGACGAGAGCGGCCGCGAGCAGGATCTCAAGGAGCGGCTGCGGCGCATCTACAGCGCCCAGGGCATCGAGGTCAGCGACGCCATCCTGGAGGCGGGCGTGAACGCCTTGAAGGAAGACCGTTTCGTCTACCAGCCACCACCGCCGGGCCTCGCGGTACAACTAGCCCGGCTGTACGTGCAGCGTGGTCGCTGGGGCCGGTGGCTGCTGGCCGGGCTGCTGGTACTGGCCCTCGCCCTGGGCGCATGGCAGGTGTTCGTCGCCGGCCCGACCGCGGCCCTGCCCGAGCGCTTCGTGGCCCTGCACGCGCAGGTGCTGGCTGCCACCAGCGAACCCGATGCGATCGCCCTGGCCGGGAACCTGCTGGCCAGCGGCAACGCGGCCCTGGCGGCGGGCCGCACTGCCGATGCGCGGGCGGCGCTGATCCAGTTTCAGCAGATGCGCAACCATCTGCTGGCCAGCTACCGGCTGGAGGTCGTTAACCGACCGGGCGAACTGACCGGGCTGTGGCGGGTGCCGGACGACAACCTCCAGGCACGCAACCATTACATCGTGGTCGAGGCCCTGGACGCGGCCAATCGGCCGGTGCGGGTTCCGGTGACTAGCGAGGAGACCCGCACCACCCGCCTGGTCAGCCGCTGGGCGGTGCGGGTGGAGGAGCCGACCTTCCAGCGCATCGCTGCTGACAAGCTCGATGACGGCATCATCCAGAACAACCTGTTTGGCACCAAGCCGGCGGGCACCCTGCAGACCACCTGGCACTTCCCCACCACCGGCGCGGCCATCACCGACTGGTAACCAGCCCGTCGCCGGGCCTGATTCCGAATCCGTCGCGCCCCAGCACCAAGGTTCAACAGCATGATCAGCGGACGCCAGGCCCTGGCCGAGATCACCACTGCCGAGCGCGGCGAACAGACCGCCATTACCGAACTCGACACCAAGCTGGAGGACTTGGGCCAGCAGCTCATCGAGATCCAACGGCGGCGCGCCGAGGACCTGCGCGCGCTGGCCCGGCTGCGGGTGGACCTGGTGGACGCCGGCGCGGTCACCGGCGCCCTCGATGTTGCCGAGCAGCGGGTGACCGAGCGGCTGGCCCAGCGCGACCAAGCGCGGGTGGCGCTGGCGCAGGCGCTGGCCGCGGCCCGTGCCGCGCAGGCCGCCCTCGACCAAGAGCGCGAGGCGGCGGCCGAGCGCCTGGAGCAGTCGGCGGCGCGGCTTGACGAGGCCGAGGGGGTGCTGCAGGCGCGCCTGGCCGCCGACCCCGATTATCAGGCCCTGCAGGCGCGTGCCCAGGCCGCGGAACGCCAGGCCCGGCATGCCGCCGACAAGGCCGCTGCCAGCGCCGAGGAGCAGGCCGCCAAGGGTGGTCCCTATCGCGAGGATATGCTGTTCATGTATCTGTGGGAGCGCGGCTACGGCAACCCTGGCTATCGCGCCTGGGGGGCGGTCCGCTGGCTCGACGGCAAGGTCGCCGGGCTGATCGGCTATGCGGCTGCCGCGCCCAACTATCGCCGCCTGTTGGAGCTGCCGGGGCGCCTGGCGGAACATGCCCAGGCCCTGGCCGATCAGGCCGAGGCCGCCTTCGCTGCCCTGTGCGAGCGCGACGAGGCCGCCCGCGCCGACGCCGGTATCCCCGCCCTGGCGGCCGATCGGGATCAGGAACAGGCAGCCCTGGATGCGGTCGATGAGGAGATCACAGCCAATGCTGGGCAGCGCCAGCACCTGCTCGCCGAAGAGGCGCGCTTTGCCGCTGGCGAAGATGAACACAGCCGCCAGGCAATTGCCGATCTGGCCGCGGCCCTTGCCGACACCGAACTGGAGGCCCTGCGCCGGGCCGCCCTGGCTACCCCGTTCCCCGACGACGACGTCATCGTCAAGCGCTTGCAGGCCGCCGATCAGGAACAGCGCAAGCTCAGCTTCGCCATCGACGGTCTGCGCCAGACTCGGCTGCGCCATCAACAACGTCTCGGGGAACTCGCCGAACTGCAGCAGGACTTCAAGCGCCGGCGTCTGGATCAAAGCGACTTGGGCTTCGTCGACAGCGCCATGATCGCGCTGAGCCTGGCTAACTTCCTCAGTGGCATGCTGAATCGCCGCGACCTGATGCGGGTGCTCGAACAACAGCAGTACCGCCAGCCGCGCCGCGCCGATCCTGGCTTTGGCTCCGGCGGCTTCGGTCGTGACAGCCCCTGGGGCAGCAGCGGCAGTCGCCCCAGCACCCGTCCCGGTACTCGCTCCGGTGGCCGTGCCAGCAGCGGCGGTTTTCGCACTGGTGGTGGCAGCCGGGGCGGCGGTTTCCGCACCGGTGGCGGGTTCTGATGTGCGCACCGGCCACCAGCCCCCCGTTGGCGCCAATGTCCAACCGGAGCCTGCCCATGCAGCCCATCTTCCGATCCTTCCGTGTCCGACCCAGCACCCGTCGGGGCGCCCTGCGCGGCATCGCCCTCGGCGCTGCCCTAGTCATCTTCGCCGGCTGTGCCACTGATCCGACCCGCTGCCCAGCGCCGGTGGGGCCGCGTGGGCTGACTCCGGCCGTGGCCGCGGCCGAGCCGCGCCAGTCTGAGGGCGCGCGCGTTACCTGGGGCGGGACCCTAGTGGAGGCCCGCAACCTGGAGGCGGTCACCGAATTGGAGATGCTTGGCCTGCCGCTCGACAGTTGTGGGCGGCCGCGGCTCGGAGAGGCGACGCTGGGGCGATTTATCATCGTGCGCCCGGGCTACCTAGAGACGGCGGATCTGCGCCCGGGCCGCCCGATCACCGCCACTGGCCCGATCGTCGGTTTGCGCGAGGGCCGCATCGGCGCCGCCGATTACCGCTTCCCGCTTCTGGAAGATCCCGCCCCGATCCTCTGGCGCGATCCGCTCGGTCCCGCCAGCGG
This sequence comes from Chromatiaceae bacterium, assembly GCA_007693535.1. GTDB lineage: Bacteria > Pseudomonadota > Gammaproteobacteria > Chromatiales > Chromatiaceae > Lamprobacter. The sequence goes on along the minus strand of REDK01000116.1, from coordinate 70,553 downwards.
GCGCCGGCCGGTGTTCTCCATCGGCATCGGCGGCGGCACCGGTAGCTGGCGTGGCGGCTGGGGTGGTGCCGGCATCGGCGTGGGATTCTGAGCCCGGTCCGCACTGGCTAGGCAGCAACGTCGCCCCGCGGCAGGCGCCGCGGGGCCGGCGGGATCAGAGTTCCCGGCAGGCGGTGAACTCAACCGGTTGGCTGGTCTGACCACTGCGCGAGCCGGTTGCCTCCATCGCCGTCACCACGTCCATCCCGGCCGTGATCTTGCCGAACACCACATGGCGGTCATCCAGCCAGGGCGTGGGCGCAACGGTGATGAAGAACTGCGAACCGTTGGTGTTCGGCCCGGCGTTGGCCATCGACAGCAGTCCGGCCTCGTCGTGACGGAGCTGGAAGTTCTCGTCGTCGAAGCGCGCGCCATAGATCGAGCGCCCGCCGGTGCCGTTGCCGTTGGTGAAATCGCCGCCCTGGATCATGAAACCGGGGATGATCCGGTGAAACGGGCTGCCGGCATACCGGTCCTCGCCCGCGTCGGCGGTGCATAGGACGCGAAAGTTCTCGGCGGTGCGCGGGACCACATCGGCAAAGAGTTCAGCCTCGATGGTGCCGGCCGGCTCGCCGCCGATGCTGACCTCCATGGCCACCCGCGGATTGGCGGCCAGGACGGTACCGCTCAGGGTCAGCGCGGCGATGGACAGGGCCGACAGCAGGCCGGCACGAACCCGGCCCGGGATCGAATGAAAGGATTGCTGCATGGGATTCTCCTCAATGGTGCTGAGCGCAGGCCCGGGCATGCCGGCGTTGGCCGCTGCCCGGACCGGCTGGATGCGCAAGCAGGGCCTGCGGGCGCGGCATTGTGCGGTGCGAACGGGGGCGCTGCCAACCAGGCTCAGATGGAACTCACTGGAACGACCGACAGTGGCTAACGGGACTCAGGGTTTGTGGGAAGACCTTCAGAGTAGCCCGAAGCACGCGTTGACCCGGTGCACGGCAAGCCCCGCCGTTCAGGGCGGGGAAGGATAGCGCGGATGCGTATTCGGGACCGGGGTCGGTCCGGTCTTCGTGCGGGGTTTGCTGTTGTTCGATGGACTGGCGCACGATAGAAATGGGTGCGCCGCCGCTTCCCGACCCGTGCCACTGTTGCCGAGGTCCCGGCAGGCCCCAGCATCTCGCTACACGGCACTCCATTCCCCCGCACCAGGCGCACTTATCATGACCCAGGCCTTTGCCGATCTGTTACTGCCGGAGCCCCTGTTGCGCGGCATCGCCAAGGCTGGCTGGACCCAACCGACTCCGGTGCAGGCGCAGGCGATCCCGGCCGCCTTGGCCGGCGCCGACCTGCTGGTCTCGGCGGCCACCGGCTCCGGCAAGACCGGGGCCTTTCTGCTGCCGATGATGCAGCGCTTTGTCGACCAGCCGGCGCCCCGGGCCGGGACCCGCGGCCTGATCCTGACCCCCACCCGTGAACTCGCTCGCCAGATACTGGCGCATTTTCATGCCATCGGCAGCTATACCCGCCTGCAGGCGGCGGTGATCCTGGGCGGCGAACACCGTGGCCATCAGGTAGCCGATCTGCGCCGTAATCCGGACCTGCTGATTGCCACTCCCGGCCGGCTGCTGGAGCATCTGGCCAACGGCGCGGCCGATCTGAGTGACCTGGAGGTGCTGGTGCTCGACGAGGCCGACCGGATGCTCGATCTCGGCCTGGCCGCCGACGTGCTGGCTATCATCGCTGCCAGTAACCCGGCCCGCCAGTCGCTGCTGTTCTCAGCCACCCTGCATCATCATGGCCTGCGCCCGGTCACCGAGCGCCTGCTGCGCGACCCGCGCCTGATCCGGGTGGACCCGGAGCGCACGACACCGCCGGCCATCACCCACCAGGCACTGCTCAGCGACGACCCTGAGCACAAGACCAGGCAATGTCTGTGGCTGCTGCAGCACGAGGCTGCGGCCAAGGTGCTCGTCTTCACCAATACCCGCACCCGAGCGGCGGCCCTCGGCGGGCACCTGATGGCGGCCCAGGTGCGCACCGCGGTCTTGCACGGCGAACTGGAACAGCCGGAGCGGCGCCGCGTCGTCGATCTGTTTCGGCGCGGCCAGGTGCGGGTGCTGGTCGCCACCGAGGTGGCCGCGCGCGGGCTGGATCTGCCGGGCTGCGAACTAGTGATCAATTTCGAGGTGCCGCGCACCGGCGATGCCTATCTGCATCGCGCCGGCCGTACCGGCCGTGCCGGCGCACCGGGGGTTGCCATCGCCCTGGTTGGTCCCCAGGAATGGAACCGGATGGAGTCCATCGTCCGCTACTTGCGGCTGGAGCTGAGCTGGCGCCGGATCGCTGGCTTGGAGGCCCGCTTTCAAGGGCCGCAACCGCGGCGGCGGGCGCGCCCCGCGCCCAATCGCTCCGGCGTGACCGCGCGGGCCAACCGTCCCAAGGAGCGGCTGCGCGAGCGTAAGAACATCGGCAAGCGTCGCCAGCCGAGTGTCCAGGCGCCCCCCGGCGGTGGTTCCACGGCCGGGCTGACCCCCCCGCGCCGGCGATCACGCGACGACGAGGCGGGATAGCGCCAAATTGGGCCGATGGCGAGGCAAGGTGGCTGCACGCGGAGCGCGGCAGTCACCAAAACAACGCAAACTCCAGCGTTGTCCGCCGGGCCGGCGGTCGAATCGCTCGGTGCCCCGGGGTTCAACGCACGACTGCGGTCACGATCCCGAGGATCTCGACCTCTTCGTGCCGCAGGATCAGCGGTGCCAGGGTGGCGTTGCCGGGTTGCAAGCGGATGTGATCGGGCTCGACGTAGAGCCGCTTCAGGATGGCCTGGTCGCCATAGAGGCGGGCAACGACGGTCTCGCCGTTGGCGGCGTGGTGTTGTTGCTCGACGATGACGATGTCGCCATCCAGGATGTCGTCGTCGATCATCGAGCCGCCGCGCACCCGCAGCGCAAAGCTGTTGGGGCGCACCCAGGCGGCGGGGATCGCGACCGCTTCGGCCTCTTCATAAATGTCGATCGGCTGCCCGGCGCTGACGCTGCCGAGGAGTGGGACGGGTTGCAGTCCTGCAGCGTCGATGGTCTCCAGCGGGATCGGTGCCGGCGCGATCAAGCGGGTGCGGGTCGCGCGGATGAGCAGGGTAGTTGGCATGGCGGGTCCTCGGGCGGTTCCCGCCTAAGCATAGCCAACCCGCGGGCAATCCCGCGCGCCGCCTGGATTAGACTGGGGCCTGTTGCTAACCCGCTGCGATCTTCCCCGATGTCCAGTCTCGATGAGCGCCTGCGCCGTTTGCGCGGCGGTGCCGCCGAGCACCCTGCCGCACGCGATCCTGCGGCTGCCCCGCTCGGTGCTGCGCCCGTGGCCCCCCCCTTGGCCGAGCGTCTGCAGCGCCTTGCCCCGCTGCGGGCCCGGCCGCGTCGGCCAGCGCGCCTTACCGAGGCCGAACTGGCGGCGCTGCTGGGAGCCGAGCCGGTGGCCCCCGGCGTGCTGGCCTGTTGCGAGCGCCTGCCCCTGGACCAGCTTCACCGCCAGCTCGGCTGTCCGTGGCCACCGCTGGCGACCAGCACGCTGGCGGCCCTGCTGCCGGAATTGCTGCCCGAGGTGTCGGCGGCCGTGCAGCCAGATGTGCACGGGGAGACCTCCGCCGCTGGCCCGGGTGTTGCCGATCCCGCCGGCTGGCGGCTGCTGGATACCGAAACCAGCGGTCTGGCCGGCGGTACCGGGACCTGGGTCTTCGTCTGCGGCATCGGCAGCATCGCTGCCGGCCATCTGCAGATACATCAGTATCTCCTCACTCGCCCGGATGCCGAGGTGGCGCTGCTCGCCTGCATCGACGCGGCGTTAGCCGGGGCCAGCCTGCTGATCAGCTTCAACGGCAAGACCTTCGATCTGCCCCTGCTGGCGACTCGCTGGCGCCTGAGTCGCACGCTCCCTGCGGCCGGACGCGACCGCACGCCGGCGGCAGCAGTGGACCTTGGCCCGGCGGACGCCGCACGGCACTGTCCGCATGCCCACTCGGGGCCCGCGGCAGCCAGCGGGCTGCGGACATTGCTGACCGCGGACCTGCCGCATCTGGATCTGCTGCATCCTTTGCGCCGGGCCTTTGCCCGCCGCTGGCCCGACTGCCGGCTGGCCAGCGCCGAGGCGCGCCTGCTCGGGTTGCAGCGCGGCGATGATCTGCCCGGGGCGGCTGCCCCAGCGGCCTGGCGCGATTGGCTGCAACTCGGAGATCCCGGGCGACTGGGCGCAGTGCTACGCCACAATCGGCTGGACCTGGTTGCGCTGCTGGCACTCTTGCCGGCGCTGGTCGCGGTGCAGCGGGACCCGGCCGCCCATGGCGCCGATGTCCTGGCGGTGGCGCGCCAACTGCGCCGGCAGGGGCACCTGACGCAGGCGCGGGCGGTGCTGACCGCGGCTGGCCCGGATCTGGAGGCCGGGGCCGCGTTGCTGCTCGCGGACCTGCATCGCCAGCAGCGGGACTGGCCCGCCGCGCTGGCGATCTGGCGACGCCTGGCCGCTGCCGGCGAGGTGCGCGCCCGCGAGTGCCTGGCTAAGTACCATGAGCATGTGAGCGGCGACCTGGCTAGTGCCCTGGCCCACGCCCGGGCGCTGCCCGCCAGTGCTGCCCGCGAGCAACGCTGCCGGCGGCTGGGGGCGCGGCTCGGCAACGGCGAGCGGCTGGTTCTTTGATGCAATCCCGCGCGGCGGTTAGGCTAACGCCGGGCTGGCCGCTGCTGCCGGCCGCGGGAGCGGCCATGGCCGTGGCCAGCGCCAGGGGCGTTCGGTGGGACAACAACAGCGATGAGGCTTCAGATGAGGAGACCAGGTGTGATGGCGTGCAGACGGCGGTCACTGCCGCAGTGCCGGCCGCGGGGCTGGCAGACCCTTGGTTGTTGGCTGCTCGGCATCGGCTTGCTCGCCGGCCCCACCGGCTGCGGCAGTCCGCCCGCGCGCTTCTACACCCTGACCGCCCTGCCCGAGGTGACCGAGCGCCCCGCGGGTATCGACGGCGGGACGCTGACCGTCGGTGTCGGGCCGGTGGAGTTGCCGCAGTTTCTCGACCGCCCGCAACTGGTTGCTCGGGCCGGCGAAAACCAGGTGACCATGGACGAGTTCCATCGCTGGGCCGGGACCCTGGAGGATGACTTTCTGCGCGTCTGGGGCGAAAACCTGTCGCACCTGCTCGGCACCAGTCGGGTGCTGGTGTTCCCGCGCGAGGCGCGTCTACGCCCAGATTTCCGGATCACTGCCGAGGTGCTGAGTTTCGAGGCGCAGGACCCCGCCGAGGTCGCCCTGCGGGTGCGCTGGACGGTGTTGGACGCGTTCCTGGAGCAGACGCTGGTTGCCCGCGAGGACAACTATCGCTGCGCTATCGTGCCGGCAGCGATGGCCCCCGCGAGCGGCGGGCGCGCCGCGGCGGCAGCCGCCGCTGCCGTTGCCAGCGATGCAACGGTCGCCGCGCTGAGCCGTTGCCTGGGGGACTTCAGCCGCGACGTGGCCGGCGCGATCCGCACCTTGCCACGTCCGCAGCCGCTGGCGCTGCCGGAGCGGTGAGGGCGGTCCTGCAGCGGTCGCGCGGGCGGGCGACGGGAACGTTTGGTCCCAGGTTCGGTTCGATCCCGGAACGAATCCGCTTCGGTCGGAGTCGGAACAGCCGCCAGCATCCACGATCAGGAACCTCCCCATGTCCGCCGACCTGTCAGCGCAGTTGCCGGAACATCTGCGCGAGCGTCTGCGTGTTATTGCCGCCCGCCCGCTGCCCGCGACCGGCGCTCTGGTGCTCTACTGGATGCACCATGCCGTGCGCGGGCATGAGAACCCGGCCCTGGATCTGGCCCTGCAGGCCGCCGAGCGGCTCGGCCTGCCACTGCTGATCTATCAGGGCCTGGGCGGGCGCCACCGCTTCAATGCCGACCGCCATCACGCCTTCATCCTGCAGGGGGCGCGGGAGGCACACGCGGAACTCGCCGCCCGCGGTCTGCGCGCGGTCTTCCATCTACCGGCCGATCCCACCGCCCCCGCGCCCCTGCGCCAACTGGTGGCGCGAGCAGCACTGGTCGTGACCGAAGACTTCCCGGCGCCACCGTTTCCGGCCTGGACCCAGGCCCTGACACGGCGCACCGCGGCACCGGTGTGGACGGTGGACTGTGCCTGCATCTTGCCGCTTGCGCTGCATCAGCGGCGCTGCGATCGCGCCTTCGAATTCCGTCGCCAGCATGCCGCCGCCTGGCCGGCCCGGCTGGCGCGGCCCTGGCCCGAGACCCGCCTCTGTCCACCGGCCTACGACGGCCCGCTCGGGTTCACGCCGGTGGACCTGGCCCAGGCCGACCTCCCGGCCCTGATCGCTGCCTGTGCGATCGATCATGCGATTGCCCCGGTCGCCACCACCCCGGGCGGGGCCAGCGCCGGCTATGCTCGCTGGGAGCGCTTTCGCGATCAGGCGCTGCGCGACTATCACCGTCGCCGCAACGATGCGGCCGACCCCGACGGGGTCAGCCGGCTGTCTGCCTATCTGCATCACGGTCAGGTGTCGCCGCTGCGGATTGCCCGCGAGGCCGCCGTGGTGGGGGGTGCCGGGGCGGAGAAGTTCCTGGACGAGCTGCTGGTTTGGCGCGAACTGGCGCACAACTTCTGCCACTTCACGGCCGCCCCGGAGGCGCTGACGGCGCTACCGGAGTGGGCGCAGGAGACCCTCGCTGCCCACGCCGATGATGCGCGGGTGCGCTGCTACGATCTGGAGACCCTGGCCCGCGCACAGACCGACGACCCCCTATGGAACCTGGCCCAGCGCGCGCTGCTGGTCCATGGTGAGCTGCACAACAACCTGCGCATGACCTGGGCTAAGGCGATCCTGGACTGGACCCCGACCCCGGTCGCGGCCCTGGCGACCCTGATCGACCTCAACCATCGCTACGCCCTGGATGGCTCGGACCCGAATTCCTATGGTGGGCTGCTCTGGACCCTGGGCCTGTTCGACCGGCCCTTCACCCCAGAGCGGCCGGTGAGCGGGCGCCTGCGCACCCGGCCCAGCGTGGTGCATGCGGGGCGCCTGGATCAGGCCGCCTACCGGCGCCAGGTCGATCGCCCGGCGGGCGGCGGGCCGCGGCTTACCATCGCCGTCATCGGCGCCGGGCTGGCCGGGCTCGCCGCCGCCCGCACCCTGCAGGACCACGGGCACGCGGTGCAGGTGTTCGAGAAGGCGCGCGGGCGCGGCGGGCGCGCCGCGACCCGCCGGCTGCAGCCGGGCGGCCTGGCCGGCGTACCGCAGCCGGTCGATCATGGCGCGCAGTATTTCACCGCGCGCGACCCACGCTTCCGCCGTCGCGTGCTGGCCTGGGCCGAGCGTGGCACGGTGGCACCCTGGCGCGGGCACATCGGCACTGCCGTCGATGGCGCGGCCCTGGCGCGGGCCGCTGCCGCAGCGGTCGGGGCGTCAGGCCAGGACCACGCCGAACGCTGGGTTGGTCGGGGCGGCATGAGCGGGCTGGCCCGCGACCTGGCGCAGGGGCTGACGCTGCACCTGCAGACCGAGGTTGCGCCGCCGCGCCGGGCCGGCGGGCGCTGGCTGCTGACGGATACCGCCGGGGTCCGGCTGGGCAGCTTCGATCGGGTGCTGATTACCGCGCCGGCGCCGCAGGCGGCAGAACTGCTCGGCGCCGCCCCGCGCCTGGCGGCGCCGGCCGCCTGTGTGGAGTACGCCCCCTGCTGGGCGGTGATCCTGGTCTTTGCCGAACCGCTGGCGCTGCCCTGGGATGGTCTGCTGCTGGAGACCGGCCCGTTGCGCTGGGCCGCCCGCGACAGCGCCAAACCGGGCCATGGCGGGTGCGCGGGCAGTTTGGAGGCCTGGGTCCTGCATGCGGCACCAGACTGGTCGTGCCAATACCTGGAGGCCGCCGCGCAGACGGTTGGTGCAACCCTGCTGGCCGCGCTGGGCACGGTGCTAGCGGCGCATCGCGAGCGGCCGGAGACGACAGTGGGGGCGCCCTCAGGGCAACTGCAGGCAGGGACCGACCTGCCGCCGGTGCTGGAGATGCAGGCACATCGCTGGCGCTATGCGCTGGCCACGGCGCCGCTTGGCACCGACTGCCTGTGGGACGCCGCGCTCGGCATCGGCGCCGCTGGCGACTGGTGCCGGGGGGGCCGGATCGAGGACGCCTGGCTTAGCGGCGAGGCCCTGGCCGGGCGCCTGCTGGCCGCTCCGACAATAAGCACGGGCGCCGCGCCGGATCATTGATCTGCGCCGTTTCTTCAGCCGCGGCCAACTGTTAGGTTGCCAGAACAGAACCACTACTGGAGGCTGTCAATGGCACGTATCCTCATTCTGGGTGCCGGCATCTCGGGACATACTGCGGCCCGCTGGCTGGGCAAATGGGTCGGGCAGGAACACGACGTGGTCGTGGTCTCCCCAAACGAGAAATGGAACTGGATCCCATCCAATATCTGGGTCGGCGTCGGCGAGATGACCGAGCGCCAGGTCACTTTCCCGCTGGCCCCGGTGTATAAAAAACTCGGCGTCGATTTCCGCCAGGCGCGTGCGCTGTCGATCCATCCCGAGGGCAGCGCCGAGAGCGAGCGCCCGTTCGTGACCATCGAATACACCAGAGCCGACCGCGCCGGTCAGACCGAAACCGTCGATTACGACTTCCTGATCAATGCCACCGGGCCCAAGCTCAACTTCGGTGCCACCCCGGGCTTGGGGCCTGAAGACGGCTACACCATGTCCGTCTGCACCCCCGATCATGCGCGCCATGCCAACGAGCAGTTGCAGGCGGCGATACAGGCGATGAAACAGGGTGAGCGCCGGACCTTCGTCGTTGGCACCGGGCATGGCATGTGCACCTGCCAGGGCGCCGCCTTCGAATACATCTACAATATCGACCATAGCCTGCGCGAGGCCGGGGTCCGCGACCGCGCCCGGCTGCTGTGGATCAGCAACGAATACGAGTTGGGCGACTTCGGCATGGGCGGGGTGCACATCAAGCGCGGCGGATACGTTACCAACGGCAAGATCTTCGCCGAATCGCTGATGGTCGAGCGCGGCATGGAGTGGATCGTGCGCGCGGCGGTGAAGAAGGTCGAGCCGGGCCTGATCCATTACGAACTACTCGACGGCAGCGAGCACACCCAGCCGTTCGACTTCGCGATGCTGATCCCGCCCTTCGCCGGGCAGCCGCTCAAGGCTTACGACCAGGCCGGCACCGACATCAGCAGCGCGGTGTTCGCGCCTAACGGCTTCATGAAGGTCGATGCGGACTATACCCCCAAGCCCTACGCGGAATGGCACAAGAGCGATTGGCCGCGGACCTATCAGACCCCGAAGTATCAGAACATCTTCGCCATCGGTATTGCCTTTGCGCCACCGCACCTGATCAGCAAGCCGATGCAGAGCCCTAACGGTACGCCGATCAATCCCACCCCGCCGCGCACCGGCATGCCGTCGGCGACCATCGGTAAGGCGGTCGCCGAGAGTATCCGCGATATGCTCGCCGGCGCCACCGCGCCCACCCATACCGCCTCAATGGCCGAGATGGGTGCAGCCTGCGTCGCTTCGACGGGTTCGCACATCTTCAAGGGGACCGCGGCCACCATGACTGTCTTCCCCGTGGTGCCGGACTACGAGACTTTTCCCGAATACGGCCGCGACATGAACCTGACCTTCGGTGAGGTCGGCCTAGCCGGGCATTGGATGAAATGGATCCTGCACCATGTGTTCATGTATCAGGCGCGCCTGAACCCGGGCTGGTCGGTGTTGCCCGACTGAACCGAGTCCGTTGCTGTCCGGCCGGAAGCGGCCGGATGTTCGGCGTCAAATTCTTATAGCTTTGTATCCGCGATCCCCATCATGTCCGCAGCGAGTAATACCCCCGCCGGTACCCCCACCAGCGACGATCAGGCCAGTCGGCCGACGCGACCAGAGAACCGCGAGCCCTATCAGCAGGCGTACTATCCACCGGTGCCGACTGCCTTCACTCGGCATATGCGGGTCAACCCGCTGTGGCAGGCGGTCCGCCTGTTCGTTATTAATCTGAAGATCTTTCGGTTGATGACACGATCGCATCATTGATGAAGCGCGCCGGCGGCCGCGGCTAGCGGCGGCGCGTGAATGGATGCGCGGCTGGGTAGTCAGGAGGCCGCGGCAGTTCCGCCGCCGGCTGTGGCGGCGACCTGCACTGGCGGCAGTGCCGAGCGGCCGGCATGCAGGGCCACCGCGTAACGTAGCAGTTCGGCCTGGGATGAGAGCCCCAGCTTGGACATGATGCGACGTCGGTAGGTGTCCACAGTCTTGCTGCTGATCCCCATGGATTCGGCCACCTCGCGGGCCCGTTTGCCGGTCGCCAGTTCTCCGAGTACCGCGCTCTCGCGGCGCGACAGCAGCCGCTTCTCGGCGCGCTTGCTGGTCACTGCCACCTCCGGCAGCCAGGTATCGCCGGCCGCCACTGCCCGGATCGCGCGGGCCAATATCTCCACCGACTGATCCTTAAGCACGAAACCGGTCGCTCCGGCCTCGACCATCTGCATCACGAACGGGCGTTCGCCCTGGGCCGACAGCGCCACGACCCGGGTGCGTGGCAACAACTTGCGGATGCGCAGGGTCGCCTCGATGCCGTTGATCCCTGGCATGCAGACGTCCATCAGCACGACATCGGGCTTCCAGGCCTGCGCTAGGGTGATGGCATCGGCGCCATCGCAGGCGTAGGCGCAGACCTCGATATCCGGCTCGCGGGCCAGGATCATGCCCAGGCCGTCGCGTACCATGCGGTGGTCATCGGCGAGTATGACTTTGATCATCCGGTCGTCTCCTCATTGCGTTACAAGTCGTTGGTCGCCGGGCCGGCATTGCCGCCGCTGTGGCGACCGCTGTGGGGACCCAAGTCGGCAACAGCGGTTGCGACCCGGCATCGACCTGGAACTATGACCTCAAGGCAATGCGGAAATCTGTCCCCGGCTGGTGAGCCGGGGGCACGATTGACGGCCGGCGCCTGACATCGCTGCCCCGAATCCGATGGCGCCGGGCGTTTGGAACCTTTGCAAGGCGACTAACGGCTGTGCAGTCGACAGGGGGGTCGCTGAGGCGATTTCTGTCAACTTTCATAGCATCTGCCTGGTCTTGACACCCGCCTTCGGCGTCGCATTGACGGCCACAGGCCACAGCGCTGGCTCTGCTCCAGCCAGCCCCCCTTGAAGGCGAACGCCAATCCTGCGTCATCTGGCATCAAAGTTTCCGGCAATCGCTTGATTCTTGACCGGCAAGCAAATGACTTGGTCGCGGGACTGCGACCCGGACCGCTCAGGCGTCGGGGCTGGTCAGGGGAAGCAGGATACGCACCCGGCCGCCGCCGTTGGCGCCGCCGATCTCGATCCGTCCGCCGAGCAGTTCCACCCGCGCCCGCAGGCTGAGCAGACCAAAGCCGCCCTCGCCGGCCCCCTCCCTGGCTATCACCGTTGCCGCATCGAAGCCGATACCGTCATCCCTGACCTGCAGGGTCACCTCGTTCGGCCCCTGCCGCAGCGCGATCTCGGCGCGGCTCGCCTGGGCATGCTTGGCGCAGTTGATGAGCAGTTCCCGCGCCCCCTGAAACAGCACCAGGGTCGCAGTCTGGGGCAGCTCGGCGTTGGTGCCGCTGCAGGTGACGTACACCGGTAGCTGCCATTGTGCACCGGCGGTCTCGGCCAGCCATTCCAGCGCCGGACCCAGGCCGCCCAGGCGCAACACCGGCGGGCTGAGTTCGAATACCAGCGTGCGCAATTGTTGCAGGGAGAGGTCGATCAACTCGCGCAGTTGGCGATACGGCTGGTCGGCATGCTGGGCGTCCCCGACATCCCGCGCAGGGGTGGGAGCGGTGCCGACATCGCACAGGATACGCGCCAGCACCAATTGCTGGATGCTGTTGTCATGAAGTTCTTGGGCCAGGCGTTTGCGCTCGCGCTCCTCGATCAGGGCCATTTCGACGTTCATCGCGCGCAGGCGACGGTTGGCCTCCTCCAGGCTGGCGGTGCGCTCGGCCAGGGCCGTCGCTAGCCCGCGCGAGAGCCGCGCTAGGCTGGTATGCGTGCGCACCCGTGCAAGCAACAGGGCAACATCGAAGGGCTTGACGATGTAGTCCACCCCGCCAGCGGCAAAGCCATGGACCATTTCCTGGTCCTCGCCGCGGGCGGTGAGGAAGATCACCGGCACCGTGGCAGTGGCGGGCTGCCCCTTGAGCTGCCGGCACAGGGCCAGCCCGTCAATATCCGGCAGCATCACGTCGAGCAGGATTAGGTCCGGCGCGGCCTGCGCGGCGCTGGCCAGGGCAGCAACGCCGTCGGCCGCCTCGCTCGCGCGAAAGCCGTTGCCGCGCAGCAGTTCGGTTACGCACAGCCGCACCGCGGGGTCGTCGTCAACTACCAGGATGGCGGGCGGCTCGCCAGTGACGTCCGCGGATGCGGGTGCCGGCGTGCTGATGGATGCGGCGCCTGGGAAAGACCAGGCCTGTCCGCCGCCGGCATGCAGGTCAGAGAAGGATGGGAAGTCGGCCATGACACACCTCCGCAGAGGGTTTGGGTTTGGCGGTCGGGCACAGCGCGGGCGGCGGTCGCCCGGGTGCTGCGAGGACCTCGCCGGAGGCCAACCCTGCCGGCCGGGCCGGACCACCCTATTATTCTAGAAAGAGCGGTTGACCGCTTCTACGTGCATGCACGTGCCGGTGCTGGTTGGAACCACACAAGGCTTCACGCAGCACCGGCCGGGTGAGTTCCGCTCCGGCCGCCATGGCACGCCCCGCGCTGCGCCTAGCTTCGTTACAACGCGTTGGAATAGAACAACCATGCTGTCTCGTTGTGCCTTGCTGGACAGCGCCCGGGTCGCATCCTAACGAGCGTCCAACCGCTCTTTCTAGGATTGCCGGCCACACGCCTGGTTGCGTCAGCCGCGCACAGAGAGCGGCCCCATTGGCGGTAGGTCAGCGGCCAGGCGCGGCCACGGCGGTGACCGCCTCGCTGCTGGGGGCGGCCTGGGCCAGCAGCAGGGTACTGTGTGTCTCATGCAGCACCTGCTCCAACTCCAGGAGGAGGGCCACGAGCAATGCGGTCGGGCCGTCGGTGTCGTTGGTGAGGGCCGGCTGCCGTAACAGCGCTGCCCCGGTCTGGTGCAGGGCCTGGGCACCGATCAGGCCGGCCACCCCCTTGAGCTGGTGGCTGAGCGCGCGCAGTGCCGCCTCGTCGCCGTTGGCCGCTGCTGTCCGCAGCCGGCTCGGGTCCTGGCGATGATGGTCGTAGAAGGCAGCCAGCACCCGCCGATAGAGGTTCGGATCTCCGCCGGTCCGCTGCAGCCCGGCGGTCAGGTCGAGACCGCTGCGTCCAGGTTGGCCCGGCGGTGATGCCGGCAGGAGCGTTGACGAGGTCGCTACTAGTGGGGCATCCGGGACCGTACTCGGGGTCTCGTCTGGAGTCCTACTGAGGGTCGCCGTCCCGGGCTGGTGGTTGGCGGCTGGATCATCGGCGGCGGGTTGGTCGGTGTCTGCTGCAGCGACGTCCGACAGCCAGCGCGACAGGGTCGCAAGCAGCGCCTCCGGGGTGATCGGTTTGGTCAGGACGTCGTCGATCCCGGCCGCCGTGCAGGCGGCCCGGTCGGCACTGCCGCCATGGGCGGTGATGGCGATGATGGGCAACCGGGCATTGCCGCGCATGGCGCGAATTGCCCGAGTAGCGGTCAGGCCATCGAGTTCCGGCATCTGCAGGTCCATCAACACCGCATCGAAGCGGTCGCTGACGCAGCACCGTACCGCTTCGCGTCCATTCCTTGCCACCGCTACCCGGGCGCCGGCGCGACGCAGCAGTTCCTCCAGGTACTCCCGGTTGACCGGATTGTCCTCGGCCAGCAGCACCTGCACTGCGGGCAGTGGCGGGAGGGTCGCGGGCGTGTCCTCGGTTGCCGCCGCAGGCTGCCCGGTCACCACCGCGACCAGGCCGGCGAACAGGCGCTCGCGGGTCAGTGGCAGATACAGTTCACTGACCAGTCCGGGGCGCTTGGTTCTGGCCAGGGTTGCCGCGACCGGTGGTACCGGCGGTCCGGTGTAGAGATCGGTCAGCAGCACCACAGGGGTCGCGGTGGCCAGCAGCGCTGTCGTGGCGTCCGGGCCAGCGGCTCCGGGCGGGCCGCCGGTCAGGGCCGCGGTGGCTACCAGTAGCAGGTCTGCCGGGTGCTTGCACAAGGCCTGCAGCGCGGCCGCCGGGGTGGTTGCCAGGCTGGTGTCGAGCCCGAAGGCAGCGAGGGTGCGCTGCAACGCGGCGGCGCGCTCGGGCCGTGGTTCGAGCACCATTACGCGGCGGCCGCGCACCGGGTGGTTGCCCTGCCAGGGCGGTGGCGACGTCGCCGGTACCCCGAGGCGGACGCTGAACCAGAACCGGCTGCCATGTCCGGGTTGGCTGTCCACGCCGATCTCTCCGCCCATGCGGACGACCAGTTCCTTACTGATGGCGAGCCCCAGCCCGAGGCCCTGATAACGGCGCACGCTGAACTGGTCGGCCTGGGTGAAGGCACTGAATAGCTGCTCGCGCAGTTCGGGTTCGATGCCGATACCGGTATCGGTGACGCTGAAACAGAGGTCGATGGCCGCAGCGGCCGGTGCGCCCAGGAATTCGACGCTGACCACGACGCGACCGGCCGGCGTGAACTTCAGCGCGTTGCCAGTCAGGTTCATCAGCAGCTGCTGCAGGCGCAGCGGATCGCCGGTCAGGCGCAGCGGCAACCCGGGGTCGAGGGCATAATCGAGGTCGAGGCCGCGCGCCTGCGCCTCCAGGCCCACCAGGCCATGTAGGGCCTCGAACAGCTCGTCGATGACGAAGGGCCGCTGCTCCAGCTCCAGCTTGCCGGCCTCGATGCGGGCCAGATCGAGGACGTCCTCGATGATGCCGAGCAAGGCCTGGCCGGCCCCCTGCACCCGCTCCAGATAATGGCGCTGATGGGTGCCCAGGTCGGTATCCAGACAGAGCCGGGTCATGCCGAGGATGGCGTTCATCGGGGTGCGCAATTCATGGCCCATGTGGGCCAGAAAGCGCCCCTTGGCGGCGGCCGCGGCCTCCGCGGCATCGCGCGCCGCGGCCAGGGCGCGATTGATTCGGGCCAGAGCATGCTGGCGATAGAGCAGCAATAGGGCCAGCAGACAGGCAACGCCAAGGCCCTGCCACAGCGGGGTTAGATCGACCTGTTCCTCGATGGTGAAACGGGTCCAGCGTCGAGCCAGGGTGTCGCGCTCGGCCTGGCTGGTGGCAGCGATCGCCTTGTCGAGGATGGTCAGCAACAGCCGATCATCGCGCCGCACCGCCAGCGAGATGGGATATGGCAGGTCCAGCTTGCCGATGATGCGGTAGCGGTCCACTCGCTGATCCACTAGGTTGCCGGCATGGATCAGCTCGGCCACGATGGCGGCGATCTGACGGCTGCTCAGCAATTCGGCGGCGGCCTGATAGCCATCGATCTCCAGCAGTTGGATGCGCGGATAGCGCGCGCGCAGCATCTGTGCCGCCGCGGCCTGGCTGCTGACCGCGATCGGCGCGTCGAGCAATTCCTCGATGCCGGTGACGAAAGGCTGATCGATGCGCCCGATCAGGACCATGGTCAGATCCATGAAGGGCGCGGTAAAGGCGAAATCGGCCCGTCGCTCGGGGGTGGCGACGGCCCCGCTCAAGAATTCGCACGCACCCGCGCGGAGGCCCTCCAGGGCGGCGCTCCAGTCGGCGGTGGCCACCGGCTCGAAGGTCACCCCGAGCTTGTCCCCGAGCAGTTCCAGGTGTTCGCGAAAGATGCCGTGATGGGTACCGTCCTGCAGGTAGTCATAGGGGACCCAGGACGGATGGAAGCAATAGCGCAGGCGTTGGTCACGCGCCCGCAGATAATCGCGCTCGGCAGCGGTGAGCGGTACCTGTGGGGCCGGCGTGCTGGCCATATAGCGGGCGCGGATGGCGAGCCGTTCGGCCGCCGGCAGGGCCGCCAGCACCCGGTCGATGGCACTGACCAGCAGTGGCCAGTCGTTGCGGACCGCAAACACCAGTTGGGTCTGCTCCGGCAGCAGGAAGGCCAGCTCGACGCTGCCGATGCCGCGATTGGCCAGGAGATGGCCCAACGTGTCGGCCTCGACCAAGGCATCCAGCTCCCCAGACAGCAGCCCGTTGATCAGGTCGAGTTGATCGCGGCGCGGCTCCGGTTGAGCGCCGGGTACCGCCCGTACCCGAGTCTCTTGATCCAGATTGCCCGCCTGATAGCCGACGCGTTTGCCGGCCAGATCGGCCAGGGTGCGGATACCCAGGGGGTTGCCGGCGCGGACCCAGATGCCACGGCCCAGCTCGGCATAGGATCGGGTGAATAGGAACTGTCCGGCGCGCGCGGGATGCACGACCGTGGCGGCGAGGCCGTCGATCGCGCGCGCCTCGGCCTGTGCCACGATCGGCGCCCACGGTCCGGTGGCCAAGCCGATGTTGGTCCCGAGGGCCTCGTTGACCAGGGCCAGGGTGTCGGCCACGATGCCGGCCATGCTGCCATCCGGGTTTTCGATGACCCATGGCAGCCAGCCGCCGTCGATCCCCAGCACCAGGTCCCGATGGGCCGCCAGGAAGTCGCGCTCGGCCGGGGTCAGTTGCACCCCGTGCAGGGCGCTGCGAAACCCCTGCGGATCATCGAACCATTGCCCCTGCAGGGCATCGATTTCGCGGCTCGGAAGCGCCGCCAGGGCGCGATCGAGCAGGCCGCCCAGGGTCTCGGCCGTGCGGTGCACTGCAAAGAAGCTGGCCGTGCGCGGCGCCAGGCCGCCGGGGTGGCTGCTCGGCAACTCCCGGATGTCGGTCAGCAGATGCTCGCCGATCAGATGGCGGGCATGGCGCACCTCCAGGATGGTGCCATCGGCATCGCCCTTGGCGACCGCGCGCAGGGCATCGAGATCGCGCTGCACCCAGACCCGCCGCGGCGGCGGGTCGAGGTCGGCAAGCAACTCCAGCGCCGCCGCGCCGGGCCAGACCGCCACCCGCTGCCCGGCCAGAGCCGGCAAATCATCCAGTGGCGGGGCGTCCCGGTGCTGGAAAATGTGCCATTCGATCAGGCCCGAGCGGGTGCCGTAGCGCAGCACCTGCGCCCGCTCGCGGGTGTGCACCAGGTCCAGCAGCAGATCGGCGCTGCCATCGGCAATCGCCGTGATGCCATCGGCAACGAGGGCCGGGCGCAGCTCCGGTTGCAGCCCGAGCAGGCTGGCCGCCTGCTGCAGCAGGTCAATGGTGTAGCCGACCGCCATGCCGTCGCGGGTCATCGCGAAGGGTGGGTTCTCGAAATACACTGCCCGCAGCTGCGGGCCATGGGCGCGCAGGAAGTCCTGTTCGGTCGCCGAGAGTTGCAGGTCGATCGCAGCGGCCGGTGCCGACCGGGCCAGCGGCCGGATAGGAAGATCCGGGCTGATCGCCGGTTCCGGGGCCGATTCTGAGGCCAGCAGGGTCGCTATGGCCGGGGTGGGCAGCAGCCAAACCGATAGCACCAACCAGCCGGTGGTCAGTCCGACGAACAGGTGCGGCGGGCGTGGCGAGCGGGTGCGTAGGAGCCGGCGTACTGGCGATGGTCGGCGGCACGTCGGATCGACTGGCGACGCCCCACCGGCGGCTGCGGTGGCTGGCACTGGCCATGCGACCGGTCCCGGGGCAGCGCATCCCACGGGACGGTGCTGGTACTGGCCGCATTCGCCCGCGGGCCAGCGCATTTGGGGGGGCCGCGACCGCGCTAAGACACGCTCTGATAATAGAGGTTCTGCGGATGCCTGGCCTCGGCGAAGAAATGCCAGCGCTCGGCGAGCAGTCCGACGTATTGGGCGGCGAAGGCGAGGACCGGCAGCGTCGGGGACGCGAGCACATAGGCCAGCATGATCAACAACACCGGCACCGGGAATACCAGCAGCAGAAAGATCAGCCGGAGGCGGGCGACGAATCTCGGGCTGCGATGATGGAAGAACTCACGGGTGTTGAACGACCCGGCGGTAAAGCCCTGGGACCTCTGCTCGATCACGCGATGGCGCACGCCGATGGCGGTCTGCAGTGAACTCTTGTGCTTGAGGCCGGCATTACGGATCAGCGCGGCGCTGCGGGTGCCCAGGGCCAGCAGCGTGAAGATCACTGCCCAGGTACCGTAAAAGCCGACCAGTTCCGTACCCAGATAGGCGGCATAGGCCGCAGCGAGCATGAAGCCCGAGGCGAGTCCCAGCAGGAGAAAGTTGGCGATGGTGTAGGGCGAGGCCCATTCTTCCAGAAATTTCACGCTGGCATAGATCATGGCGGTGCAGACATAGAGCGCGAAGGCGACCAGTGCACCGCTCACCCCAAACACCAAGGTCGCATCCACCGGCAGGCCGCCGGCGCCGATCACGAACAATGGCTGGGTCCAGCCCAGCCAGTGAAAGACGCCGTACAGGAACACCATTGCCATCATCGCCGGTAGCACGATCACCTCCCGCGACAGCCAGGAGGTGCGCCACATGCTCGCCGCGCGCCAGGCGCGCTCTGGGCGCCCGAGATGGAAGAACGACGCGCCGAGCCCGGCGACCAACAGGCCGAGCGCCAGTGCGCTGCCGCCGGCATAGAACTCGGCGCTTTGCGGCGCGATGAGCCTGATGGCGGCATAGACCTGACCGGTGACCAGGGCCAGAAATAGCCCCTGACCGGCGCCGATCAGGGTGGTGAGGAAGATCACGGAGAGGGCGGGATGCATGATGGTGGACTGCCGGGATGCTGCGATGGACAAGGGGGGGCGGGGGGGCGGGGCGCCCGGGCCAACGCGCCCGGGGGTGGGGGCGGGGGCCGCGGCCAGGTGATGCGCGAGTTACCAGGTGACGTCGTCCAGGGTCTCCTCGCCGGTGTAGACGGTGAGGTCTTCCTTGGTCAATGGATTGTCGGCGCGCTGCAATTCTTCCGGGCTGACGTGCATGTAGGTCTTGCGCCGCGGCAGATAGTGATTGGCCGGGCGGGTACCCCATTCCGGCATCAGTGCGTAACCGCCTCGCTCGCGGATGGCAATCGAGACCTCCGAGTCTGGATCGTGCACGTCACCATAGAGCCGGGCATTGGTGGGGCAGGCGAGCACACAGGCCGGTTTGCGCTCAGACTCCGGCAGTGTCTGATCGGTGATGCGGTCGATGCACAGGGTGCACTTCTTCATCACCTTCTGCTGGGCATCGAGTTCGCGCACGCCGTAGGGACAAGCCCAGGAGCAATACTTGCAGCCGATGCACTTGTCGTAGTCCACCAGCACGACGCCATTGTCTTCCCGCTTGTAGGAGGCCCCGGTCGGGCAGACCGGCACGCAGGGCGGATCCTCGCAGTGTAGACAGCTCTTCGGGAAATGGACCGTCTCAGTTGCCGGGTAATGCCCGACCTCAAAGGTCTGCACCCGGTTGAAGAAGGTACCGGTGGGATCGGCGCCGTAGGGATTTTCGTCGACCATGGGTCCGGCCCAGCCGGAGGTGTTCCATTGCTTGCAAGAGGTCACGCAGGCGTGGCACCCAACGCAGACATTGAGATCGATCACAAGGGCTAACTGGGTCATGCTGTCAGTTCCGCTGCGTTACTGCTCGCCCGCACCCGGGCGTCAAAGCGAGCGCGGGCTGTGAGGCACCGGCCCGCTGTCGATTGATTGGGGGATGGTTCAGGAGTCGGTCGCCGCACTGTGACCGTTTCAGGCCTGGGTCTGACGTAATTGGCTTGCCAGTTCCAGCGGCTCCCATTCCATGCCGCTTAGTTCGGCATCCCAATTGGTACCGACCAAGACCGCATCCTCGCTCATGCCGGGTAGCCAGTCATTTAGAAAGGCCTCCAGCGGGACCGCGGTAGGCTGGAAATGGGCCCAGTCACCAGTGCAATGCGGGGCAGCGTCGGTGGGGTTCGCCCAGAAGGGATAGACGAGCGTGTCCTCGAACTCGCCGGACTCCGACACCGCCCAGCCGGTGCTGGATTTCAGCCCCCAGACCTGGCCGGATTCGCGCACCTGCTGGAGGAACCAGGCATGGTTCGCCTCTGGATCTTCAGTCAGACTCATTGTCGCTCTGTCCTACATGCTGCTGCTACCGATACGGCGCTGGCGCGAGCGCACCAGCGCCGCTCCCGCGGTCGGCGTCAATGCCGATCGAATAGGCCGGCCACATAGGCCTGCCAGCGTGTGCGCGGGCGGCTGGCCTGACCGGGCACCGGGCGCATCGGTGGGAATTGCGGTTCACTGATCCGCGGTTCCTGCACCTCGGCCCGGCTGATGCGCACGCGCACGTCATACCAAGCTGCCTGGCCGGTGATCGGGTCGGAGTTGGAGAACGGCGGGACTCCGGAATGAGTGCCGTTGGTGGGCAGCTCCTCGCCGATCAAATGATTGAGCAGGAAGCCCTTCTTCGCCTCGTCTGCGTCGGCCGACAGGGCCCAGGCCCCGGCCGCCTTGCCGATGGCGTTCCAGGTCCACACCGTCCCCGGCTCCACCGCCTCGGAATAGCGGCACATGCAGCGCACCTGCCCGAGATGGGATTCGACCCAGATCCAGTCGCCATCGGCGATGTCCTGGGCCAGCGCCGTTTGTGGATTGACGAACAGATAGTTATGGCTGTGAATCTGGCGCAGCCAGGCGTTCTGACTATCCCAACTGTGATACATCGCCATCGGGCGCTGGGTCAGGGCATTGAGCGGATAGCGGATCTTGTCGATCAGTTGGGTCTCCAGCGGCTCGTAGTAGAAGGGTAGCGGATCGAAATAGGTGGCAATGCGCTCGCGCAGCCGTTCCGGCGGGCGCCGCCCAGGCCGTTTGCCGAGGGCAGCGGCGCGGAACCGGTTCAGCACCTCGGAATAGAGGTGCAGGGTGATGGGTTCCGCCCAGCGCGTCAGCGCATGCGCCCGCGCCCAGTGCAGATAGCCCTTGTTCCAGTTGCGCATGTACTGATAGCTGCGCGGCAGTTCGTGGTGGAACACGCAGCCGTTGGCGGCATATTGTTCCCACTGCCGGGGATTGGGTTCGCCCTTGAGAACCTTGTCGCCAAACTCCCCGCGCCAGCCGGCGAGGAAGCCAATGCCGGAGCCGGGCGAGGTCTCGTAGTTGACGACGAAGTCGGGATAGTTGCGGTACTTGGGACGACCGTCGGCGGTGGTGAAGGCCGGCAGTCCCAGACGCCCGCCGAGTTCGATCAGCACATCCTGGAACGGCCTGCACTCGCCCTTGGGCGGCAACACCGGCAGGCGCACCGCATCGACCGGGCCGTCGAACTCCGAGATCGGTCGGTCGAGCATCGACAGTACGTCGTGGCGCTCCAGATAGGTGGTGTCCGGCAGCACCAGGTCGGCAAAGGCGACGGTCTCCGAGGCGAAGGTGTCGCACACGACCAAGAACGGGATGCGGTAATTACCGTGTTCGTCGAGGTCGGCCAGCATTCGCCGCGCCTCGGTGGTATTCATCGACGAGTTCCAGGCCATGTTGGCCATGAACAGGAAGAGCGTGTCGATGGGATAGGGATCGCCGCGCCAGGCATTGGTGATGACGTTGTGCATCATGCCGTGCACCGACAGCGGATACTCCCAGGAGAAGGCCTTGTCGATGCGGACCGGTTCGCCGTCGGCATCGACGAAGAGGTCCTCCGGGGTGGCCGGCCAGCCAAGCGGTAGCCCGTCGAGCGGGGTGTTGGGCTGCACCGCCTCGGGGCTGTTCGGCGGCTTCGGGCAGGGCGGGATCGGCCGCGGGAAGGGGGCGCGATGGCGGAAGCCACCGGGGCGGTCGATGGTGCCGAGCACCGTCATCAAGATGGACAGGGCGCGAATGGTATGAAAACCATTGGAATGGGCGGCCAGCCCGCGCATGGCATGGAACGCGACCGGATTGCCGGTGACGCTGTCATGCTCATTGTCCCAGCAGTCGGTCCAGGTGATCGGTAGTTCGATCTTCTGGTCGCGGGCGGTAACGCCCATCTCGTAGGCGAGGCGGCGGATGGTCGCGGCGGGGATGCCGGTGATGCCCTCGGCCCATTCCGGTGTGTAGCGTTCCACCCGATCCTTGAGCAACTGAAAGGATGGCTTCACCGGGGTGCCGTCGGCCAGTGTGAAGCTGCCCATCAGGCGCGGGTCGGCGCCTTTGGTATGGGTCAGCACTGCGCCGCGTTCGCGATCCCACCAGAGCTTGTTCTGAGGGTCGGTGCAGCCCTCGGTGATCGGCGTCTCGGGGTCGCGATAGAACATGCCGTGGTCATCACGATCCGGGTCGTCGATGACCAGTTCGGCGGCATTGGTGTATTGGATCAGGAAGTCACGATCGAACAGGCCGACCTTGAGGAGTTCATGGATCAGCGCAAGAAACAGGGCGCCATCGGTGCCCGGGCGGATCGGCACCCATTCGTCGGCGATAGCGGAGTAGCCGGTGCGCACTGGGTTGATCGAGACGAAGCGCCCGCCGCGGCGCTTGAACTTGCTGATCTGGACCTTGAGCGGATTGGAATGATGGTCCTCGGCGGTGCCGATCATCACGAACAGCTTGGCACGTTCGAGGTCGGGTCCGCCGAACTCCCAGAACGAGCCGCCGATGCTGTAGATCATGCCGGCGGCCATGTTCACCGAGCAGAAGCCCCCGTGTGCGGCGTAGTTGGGGGTACCGAACTGCTTGGCGAACATGCCCGTCAGGGCCTGCATCTGGTCGCGGCCGGTGAACAGCGCGAACTGGCGCGGATCCTCGGCGCGCAGCCGCCCGAGGCGCTCGGTGAGCAGGTCCATGGCCTCGTCCCAGGAGATCTCCTCGAACTGGGATTCACCGCGACGGGCATTAGCCTTGCGTCGCAAGGGCTTGGTCAGGCGCGCCGGCGAGATCTGTTTCATGATCCCGGAGGAGCCCTTGGCGCAGATCACGCCGTGATTGAGCGGATGGTTGGGATTGCCCTCGATGTAGCGCACCTGACCGTCGCGCAGATGGACGCGGATACCACACCGGCACGCGCACATGTAGCAGGTGGTCTCCTTGACCTCGGTATGGCCGATGTCGCGATCGGGGTGAGCGGCGGGATCTTTCATCTTGGGGCTTCCGGCAGTCGGCAGGGAGGGACGGCGGTTGTAATCGAAGATCGGTAGATTCTAAAGTTCCGGGGGAAATTCTGCTGAGAGTTTGCGCCCCTGCTAACGATGCAGATCAAGGGGTTTATTCCGCGGGCGCGGCGGGTGCCGGGCGGACACTGGTCGGGATCGGTACGCAATAACGTAAATGATGACAGCAACTTAGCGCGATGCCGGGCAGCCCCGGGTGGACTGGGCGGAAAAGCCGGACAAGCGACTGGCATTAAAAATTTCTATCTCTTGACTGCGCCCTGGAAGTCTGATCCCACCAGCGCTTAGCTGCTGGCGCCGGCCCAGACGATGGCAGGCATGCGCGGGCATGACGACTTGGCGGGGCAATCTGCGCCAGCGGCAACTGCCGTTTCGAGGATCGTTGACCTGACCCACGCAGTGGCCAACTGGGTGTTGCTAGGATGTGCGGCAGCCATCCCCCGATCTTCGGGTTTGCTCAACCCCGGGTCTGCTCAACCAAGGAGCCTGCCATGATTTTCAAACAGCTGTTCGAACCCGTCTCCAGCACCTATACCTATCTGCTCGGTTGTGAGGAGACCGGCGCGGCGATCCTGATCGACCCAGTGCTGCCGACCTGGCAGCGCGATCTGGAGGTGCTTGCCGGCCTCGGGCTGCGGTTGGTCTACACCCTCGATACCCATGTCCATGCCGATCACATCACTTCGGCGCGGCGGTTGCGCGAGGAGGTCGGCAGCCAGATCGCCCATCCAGCCGTGGACAGTCTACCCTGCGTCGATGTGCCGGTCAGCGACGGCACCCCGCTGGCGGTGGGCAGCCTGCGGATCGATCCCCTGTTCACCCCCGGCCATACCGATGGCCATCATGCCTATCGCATCGGCGAGCGGGTGCTGACCGGCGATGCACTGCTGATCGATGCCTGCGGGCGCACCGATTTCCAGAACGGCGATGCCCCCACCCTCTATCGTAGCGTGCACGAGAAGCTGTTTTCGCTGCCCGATGAGATCCTGGTTTTTCCCGGCCATGATTACGAGGGGCGCTGGGTATCAAGTATCGCGCAGGAGAAGACCCGCAACCCACGCCTGGGTGGCAACCGCCCGGAGGCGGAGTTTGTGGCCCTGATGAACGGGCTGCAACTGGCCTATCCCAAGTTCATCGATTACGCGGTCCCCGGTAACCGCGCGTGTGGCGAGTGTCCGGCCGGGGTGCCGGATAACCTGATGCAGTATTGCGAGCAGATCGGCGAGAGCCGGCAGGGCTAGGGAAACGCTGCAGCATTCAGCGTTTCCCGCGGGGAGGCGCCCCGCCATTTTCAATCACTGCCAAGCGATTGAAATGAACTGACTGAGGCGATTGCCGGAAGCCTTGAGCATGGCTCACAGACCGCAGTGTCTCAGGTTTCGGCTGGTCCGCCTACCTGCGTCGGCGATAGGGTTGAATCTCGCGTTGCAGGTGTCGGTGCAGGCGCTGACGTTGCAGGTGGCGCTCCGCTGGGGGCTGCAGAGGGGGCTGGGCTGCGGAGTACGGATAGCGGCGGCGGTCGCGCTCGCGCCAGGCGCGCTGCTCGGCGGCGCGCAGGTCGTTTCGCTGGGAGCGTTCCCGGCGGTCCAGCTCTCGCTGCTCGCGCAGATCAAGCGGGGCGGCCCGCTGGCGTTCGGTACGCTGTTCCTGGTCCAGTTGAGTCCAGCCGCGGGTGGTGGGCACGGACTGGGCGCCGAACCTGGCCTGGGTCTGGGTCTGGGTCTGGGCCAGTGCCGGTGTGGCTACCAGCGTGGTCAGCAGCAGACCGGGTAGCAGCCGCGACCACCGGCGCAACGCGCTCGGATGCTTGATCCCGGGCCGCGAGTGGGCTTGAGTCTGAGGGTCAAAACACTTTGCAATCATGGGAATAGAGGAGAAATGCACTGTGAAGGTGCAACTCGGGCCAGTGTCGGTGCCGACGCGGCCCGTTTTGTGACGCGGGCAGCCCGGCAACGGGGGATGGGCCGGCCCTGAGTCCCGGCAGAGCGGGGTTTCCGAAACTTGGCATCGATTCTGCTTACTCCTTCGGTGAGGCGGAAACCTCCCTCTCTGCCATTTCCGTCCTCTGACCTCCTCAGTGGTGAATTGCCCCGCCCATGGCGGGGCATTTTTTTGCGTCGGTGGATTTCGGCGGCTCGCCGTTGCCCCGCCAATCGCTAGCAACGACAGCTTCACCGCCAATCGCCGCGGTCGCCACAACCATCCAAAAACTCATGTTTTTGTCGCAAGGGTTACGGATCGGGCCGATCTTGTGACACATCCGACAGCTAACCTGGCTGGGTCAGATGGCCCGCACGGGAGTGAGCGATGTATGAGACTGCCTTTACCGACCGTTTGCGTCAGTTGATCGGCCGCCAGTGCCAGTTCTACGGGCGCCCCTGCCGGATCGTCGATGTGCTGGCCAGCGAACGCCGGCTGGTGCTGGAGGCGCGCGATGCGCTGCCGCCGATCCAGACCAACCAGTACGGCCAACCTACTTGGCGGAGCTACGAGCACATCGAGATACGCCTGGACGGGGCCGACGGCGATGGCCTGTCCGAGGAACTGCTGCATCTGCTCGATGGGCTGAGCAGCGCCCACCCGGCCGGCTGACGCGGCCGGCGGTCAGCACGTCAGGCGTTGCTGGCACTCCCCGCGGTGGCCTGCCACCAGGCGCGTGCCCGCTCCAGGTCGGCCGGGGTATCGATGCCGGGTCCGGGTGCAGTCGCGGCTAGGGCCACCTGAATGCGCTCGCCGTGCCAGAGCACCCGTAGCTGCTCCAGCGCCTCTATCTGCTCCAGCGCCGCCGGCGGCCATGCCACGTAGCGGGCCAGGAAGGCGACGCGATAGGCGTAGAGGCCAATATGGCGCAGCCAGCCGCAGTGCTCGGGCAGGATGTCCGCATCGTTAGCGTCGCGAAAGGTCTCGCGATGCCAAGGGATCGGGGCGCGGGAAAAGTACAGGGCGCGCCCGGTGGCGTCGGTGACCACCTTCACCAGGTCTGGATCGAACAACTCGGCGCGCGTCAGTAGCGGCGTTGCCAGAGTGGCCATCCCGATGCCGGTGTGGGCCGCCAGCGTGGCGGCCACCTGTTCGATCAGCGCTGGCGGGAGGCCGGGCTCGTCGCCCTGGACATTGACTACGATGGCATCCGCGGGCCAGCCACGGGCTGCGACCACCTCGGCGATTCGTTCGCTGCCGCTGCGATGGTGGCGACCGGTCATGGCCACGTCGGCCCCGGCGGCACTTGCCACGCCGGCGATGCGCTCGTCATCGGTGGCAATCACCACGTCCGCGGCACCGCTGGCCATGGCTCGCTCCCACACCCGCAGCAACAGCGGGTGACCGCCCAGATCCAGCAGGGGCTTGCCCGGCAACCGACTGGCACCGTAGCGGGCGGGGATGACCACTCGAAACGACGTTGCCGAGCGGGGCAGCGCGACCGGGTTGGGTACCGGGTTGGGTTCAGGGGGCGACATCATCGACCTCCGGCCCGCTTGCTGCGGGCAGCCGCGGGGAGGGCCCGACGCGCGCGGCCGGGTCCGGGACGAACCGGGGATAATCCGTCTGCAGCCGCGTCAGGGCTGCTTCCAGCCGGGTCACGAAGCCTGCCTCCGGTACCACCGCGATGGGTAGGTACCAGAGGTCGGCGGCGACCAGGTCGGCGCCGACCGCAGTGGCCAGCAGCGCGCGGAGCTTCACCGCATCCTTCTCGGTCATCAGCACTGGCCCCGGGGGCCAGCGCGCGCACTCAGCCAGGGCGAAGGGATGATGGTCCGGATAGGTGCGGGCATCAATCGCCAACCCCTGTCCGCGCAGTAGGGCAAAAAAGCGCTCTGGATGGCCGATCCCGGCGACCGCCGTGACCCGGCGACCAGCGAAGGCGGCCAGGGGTCGGGTGCAATCGTCGCGCAGGCGCACCGCCGCACCGGGCTGTACCCGCAGGCCAGGCCAGGTGTTGTCGCCAAGACCGTTGCGCAGCACCAGCTGCGCTTGGTGCAGCCGCCGCGGCGGCTCCCGCAATGGCCCGGCCGGCAGGCAGCGACGGTTGCCCAGTTCACGCTGGCCGTCGATGAGCAGGATCTCCAAGGCACGGCCTAGCCGGTAGTGCTGCAGCCCGTCGTCCCCGACCACGCAGTCGCAGCCGAATGCGCGCACCAGCAGCCGTGCCGCCGCCACCCGATCGCGCCCGACGACCACCGGCACCCCGCTGCGCCGGGCCAGCAGGAGCGGTTCGTCGCCGTACCAGGCAGGGTCGCCGTCGGCCGCAACCGGCACCGGGTCGGCCGCAGCCGTCGTCGCCGCCGCGCGATAGCCGCGCGAGACGATGCCGGGACGATGACCGCGCTGGCGCAGGAAGGTCACCAGCCACAGCACCAGCGGCGTCTTGCCAGTCCCGCCCACGGTCAGATTGCCGACCAGGATCACCGGCACGTCGAGCCGAGCCTGCGCTAGCCAGCCACGCCGGTAGGCGTGGGCGCGCAGGCCTGCCACGGCGCAATAGAGCCAGCCCAGCGGGATCAGCGATAGGCCCAGCGGATGGCGCTGATACCAGATTTGCTCGGGGGTCGGCAGGGGCATGGATACAGGCGCGGGGTTGGGATGGCGGTGGGCGCCCGACCGGGATCGGCAGCATCAGCGGCTCAGGTGGTGGCGCCCTCGAACTGCAGCCGGTACAGCCGTGCGTAGTAGCCATCGCGGGCCAGCAGTTCGGCATGCGCGCCCTGTTCGACGATGCGGCCATCGGCGAGCACGACGATGCGATCCACATGCTCGATGCTGGAGAGGCGATGGGCGATGATCAATGTGGTGCGCCGCTGCATCAGCACCCGCAGCGCGGCCTGGATGTGGCGCTCGGACTCGGTGTCCAGGGCTGAGGTCGCCTCGTCCAGGATCAGGATCGGTGCGTCCTTGAGCATGGCGCGGGCGATCGCTAGGCGCTGGCGCTGGCCGCCGGAGAGCAGCACCCCGCGATCCCCAACCAGGGTGTCGAAACCATCCGGCAGTGTGCGGACGAACTCCAGCAGATGGGCCGCCTCCGCGGCCCGCTCGATCTCCGCGCGGGTCACCGGTACACGTTGGCCGTAGGCGATATTGTTGGCCAGGCTGTCGTTGAACAGCAGCACCTCCTGGGTCACCAGCGAGAGCTGGGCTCGCAGGCTGGCCAGGGTCAACTCGCGGATATCGATGCCATCGATGCAGATGCAGCCAGCGCTAGGATCGTAGAAGCGCGGCAGCAGGCTGGCCAGGGTCGATTTGCCGCTGCCAGAGCGGCCCACCAGGGCCACGCTCTCGCCGGGGGCGATGGTCAGACTCAGGTCACTTAGCACCGGTCCCTTGGCCGGATCGTAGATCATGCTGACCGCGCGGTACTCGATCCGGCCAGCGGCCCGGGTCAGGCGGCGCGTGCCGGTGTCGGCCTCGCACTCGGTATCGAGCAGCTCGAACAGGCTCTCGGCGGCAACGATGCCGCGTTGCAGATGGGAATTCACCGCGGTCAGCCGCTTCACCGGCGGTAGCAGCAGCCCCATCGCGACGACGAAGGACATAAAGGTGCCGACGCTGATGTCATCGCGCAGCCCCTGCAGGGTACTGAGATAGACAATCACCCCGATGGCGGTGGCGGCGATCAACTGCACCAGTGGCACGCTGATGGACTCGGTAGCGATCATCTTCATCTGCAGCGAGCGGGTCTTCTCGTTGAGCTGCGAGAAGCGCGCCGTCTCGTGGGGCTCGCCACCGAAGGCCTTGACCAGGCGGTGGCCGTCGATGGCCTCCTGGGCGGCATGGGTGAGCATGCCGACGCGCTCCTGGATGCGCTTACCGTAGCGGCGGAAGCGGTGGCTCGCATAGCGGATCGCCAACGCCATGCTCGGCCCGATCAGTAGAAAGATGCCCGACAGCACGGCATCGATGAACAGCATGTAGGCGAGCAGGGCGAGCGCGGTGAAGCCATCGCGCACCAGCGTGGTAATAGCTGAGGTGGCGGCGGTGGCGACATGCTCTACGTTATAGGTGAGCTTGGCCAGCAGTTGGCCGGTACCGGTGCGGTCGTAATAGCGGGTGGGAGCGCGCAACAGATGCGCGAACATCTCCTGGCGCAAGTCCGCCACCACCCGCCGCCCCACCCATTTCAGGCAGTAGTCGTTGATGAATCCGGCGACCCCGCGCACCATGAAAATGCCGACCAGGGCGATGGGCATGATTCGTACCACGCGCGGGTCGCGATCGACGAAACTGCCATCGAGCAGCGGGCGGATCATGGCGGCGAAGGCCGGCTCGGTGGCAGCGAACACCAGCATGCCGCCGATGGAGTAATAGAACATGCGCCGGTACGGCTGCACATAGCCGAGCAGGCGCCGATAGATCACCCGTCCACTGCCCGGACGGACCGGCGGTAGGGCGGTGAACCTCATGCCGCGGCGACCGGCGGGCAGCGCGGCCGGACGTGGGCGGGGTGCGCTTGGTTCGCGGCCGGCATCATGGTGCGCCGGCTCGCTCCGTGGGTGGTGGGCTGCTGGCGGCGCCAGTTGCGGCGCCAGCACCGCCGCCGGGCCCGCCGCTGGCAGACCTGCCCGACACCCCGATCTCGGGCCGGCTGGCGGCAAAGGCGATCCGGTTGAGCCCGACCTGAACGGCCGCATCCAGGGCGCGCATCACCGCCTGATGCGGGGTGTTGGCATCGGCCCTGATCAGCACCGGCAGGTCGCGGCGTCCGGCCACGGCGGCCACCATTGCCTGCTGGAGGCCGCGGGCGGTCGCGGTTCCCACCTCCTGCTCAGCGACGAAGGTACGCCCCTGGCGGTCGATCAGGATCTCCAGCAGGTCGATCTCCTCGGCACTGACCGCCTCGCCCTCGGCCTCCGGCAATTGCAGGCGTAGCCGCGCGTCCTCCTTGAAGCTGGTCGAGACCATGAAAAAGATCAGCAACAGAAACACCACGTCGATGAGCGGGGTGAGATTGATCTCCGGCTCGGCAGTGCGGTGCGGACGCAGGTTCAAGGTACGCCCCCCTGCAGGTCTTCGCGCTCGCCCTTCATGACCTCGATCAGCCGCAATGCCTGTTCTTCCATGGCGATGATGAGCTTGTCTACCCGATTATTGAAATAGCGATGGAACATCAATGCCGGGATGGCTACCGAGAGCCCGGCGGCCGTGGTCAGCAGGGCCTTGGAGATGCCACCGGCGAGCAGGGCCGCATCACCGACCCCCGCGCTCATGATCACCGCGAAGACATCGATCATGCCGAGCACGGTGCCAAGCAGACCCAGCAGCGGGGTCACCGAGGCGATGGTGCCGAGGCTGTTCAGATAGCGCTCCAGCCCGGCGACCACCTGGCGTCCGGTGTCAGCGATCGCCTCCTTCATGACCTCGCGGGAATGGGTCCGGTTGACCAGCCCTGCCGCCAGCATCCGGCCCAGGGCTGAGCCGTCGCGGATCTCGGCGATGCGGTCATCGTCGAGCTGGCGGCGACGATGCAAGTCCCAGATCTGCCCGACCAGGTTGTCCGGCATCACGACCTGCCGGCGCAGTGCCCAGAAGCGTTCGATGACGATGGCAGTGGCGACCACCGAGCACAGCAGGATGGGCAGCATCAACCAACCGCCGGCACGCAACAACTCGAACACGATGGAGCAGGACCTCCCGGGCACAGGTTCAGGGGATGGCGGGGCGGCGTCGGCATGTCGATCGCTGCCGCCCGCCCGCAACCATGATACTCGATCAGCCGGTTCGGCCCCAGGCAGGCCGTTGCATGCCCACCACAGGCTGTCCGGTTACTGCCGGATAGCGCATTTGCTGCTGTCCGTCATCTGACCGCAGGTCGGGGATTGAGCCTGTGCAGGGGCGATCTCCACAGATTTCTTTCAAGCTGGTGGCGCGGATGACCCGTTCACCGCCAGCGCCCGCCCGCAGCTTGATCTGACCCGGGTCGGCGTCACGGTCACCGCGTCCTCCTGCTGCTGGCCCGCCTCGCCACCGGTCAGTCGGTGACGGACCCATCGCGCCGCGTCAGGAACATCGCATCACCATAGGAGAAGAACCGGTAGCGGGCGGCCACCGCATGCTGGTAGGCCGCCATGACCTGCGCATGGCCGGCGAAGGCCGACACCAGCATCAGCAAGGTGGACTCCGGCAGGTGAAAGTTGGTCAGCAGGGCATCGACCACGCGAAAGCGCCAGCCCGGCCGGATGAACAGGCGGGTATCGCCGGTGTAGGGGCGCACGCCGGGCGCATCGTCAGCTGCGCCGAGGGCGGCGCTCTCCAAACTGCGCACACTGGTGGTGCCGACGGCGATCACCCGGCCACCGCGGGCGCGGGCAGCCGCGATCGCAGCGCAGGCGCGCGCGCTCACCTCCAACCATTCCGCGTGCATCTGATGCCGATCGAGGTCTTCCACGCGCACGGGCTGGAAGGTGCCGGCCCCCACGTGCAGAGTCACCTGGGTGCTGGCGATGCCCAGCGCCTGCAGCCGCGCCAGCATGGGGGCGTCGAAGTGAAGTCCCGCGGTGGGGGCGGCGACGGCCCCGTCGCGCGCAGCATAGACGGTCTGATAGCGGGTCAGGTCGGCCGCCTCGTCGGGGCGGTCAATATAGGGCGGCAGCGGCATGTGGCCATGGCGGCGCAACAGGTCGGCCAGGTCAGCGTCGACGGACCGCAGCAGAAAGAGATCATCGTCGCGGCCGGTCACCAACAGGTGTTCGCCGCCGGCCAGGACCAGCGCGGTACCGGGTCGAGGCGCCTTACTAGCGCGCACCTGGGCCGAGACCGTGCGCGGGCCGAGCAGCCGCTCGATCAGAATCTCCACCTGCCCGCCGGTCGGCTTGCGGGCAAACAGCCGGGCCGGCAACACCCGAGTGTCGTTGAACACTAGCAGATCGCCCGGATGCAGCAGGTCCGGCAGGTCGGCGAAGCGGCGATCACTGATGGCCCCGCATGGGCCGTCGAGCACCAGCAGCCGGCTGGCGCCGCGTTCGGGCAGCGGATGCTGGGCGATCAGCTCCGGGGGCAGGTCGTAGTGGAAATCGCAACGGCGCATCGGCGCGGACTTCTTGATGGCTGCAAGGAAACTGGTGGGCCTGCCGGCAGCTGGCCACTGGTGCCGTCTGCACGGCGCAGTCTATAATGCCAGGTCCGCTGCCGGGGTGGCGGAATTGGTAGACGCAGTGGACTCAAAATCCACCGGTGGTAACACCTTACGAGTTCGAGTCTCGTCCCCGGTACCAGATCAATCAGGGGCTTGCCCGCAAGGGTCGGCCCATTTTTGTTGTCCCGCAGTTGCCCCCGCGTCTCTCCATGGCGACCCGCTGGTCCCGCGTCCCCCGGGCCGGCGGCCCGCGCCCCGGTGCCCCTGCTCGCGGCCTGCTCAGCGCCGCTGGAAATGCCGAACCAGGGCCTGCATCGCGCGCGCCTTCAACGCAATCTCTGCCCACTCCGCCGCCCGCACGGAGTCCGCCACCAGCCCACCTCCGGCCCAGTACCGCAACTCTCCCCAGCCTGGCCCGATCGTGTCGGCGGGGCGAAAACTCAGGGTACGGATGACGATATTGCTATCCATCGCGCCGTCATAGCCGAGATAGGCGATGCTCCCGCAGTAGGGCCCGCGCGCCTCGCCCTCCAGGGCATCGATGATCTCCATGGTCTTGCGCTTGGGGGCGCCGGTGATCGACCCCCCGGGCAGGCAGGCGCGCAGCAGGTCGATGGCGTCCTGGCCCGGCGCCAGCCGTCCGACCACGGTGCTGACCAGATGGTGTAGCCCGGCGAAGGACTCCACCGCAAACAGCTCCGGCACGCGCACGCTGCCGATGGCGCAGCAGCGGCCGAGGTCGTTGCGTAGCAGATCGACGATCATCAGATTCTCGGCGCGATCCTTGGGGCTGGCCGCCAGCGCCGCGGCCAGGGCGCGATCGGCAGCCGCGGTAGCGGCACGCCGGGCAGTGCCCTTGATCGGGCGCGTCTGCACCTGGCCGGTGCGCACCTGCAGGAACCGCTCCGGGGAGGCACAGAGCAGGGTCAGGGGCGGCGTGTTCAGGAAGGCCGCAAACGGGGCCGGATTGATCCTGCGCAGATGCAAATAGGCCGGCCAGGGATCGCCGCGGGCCGGTGCCGCAAAGCGGCGCGCCAGATTGACCTGATAGCAGTCGCCGGCGCGGATGTGGGCCTGCACCCGCGCAAACCGCTCGCCGTAGGCGGCCGCGTCCAGGTTGCTGATCGGTTGGCCGGCGACCTCGAACGGGGCGCCCACGCGCGGGCCTGGTGGCGCCAGCACCAGAGCCCGCAGGGACGCGCGCACCGGGTCATCCGGGACACCGCAGCCGGTCAGCCAGGTACAGCGGGCCTGATGGTCGGTCACCAGTGCCCAGTCGTAGAGTCCGACTGCCAGTTGCGGCTCGCCGGGCGGCAGCGGGCTGGCCAGCGGCAGCGGGAGCAGGCGCCGGGCCAGGTCATAACCGAACCAGCCGATCGCCCCGCCGTAAAAGGGTAGGGCCGGCAGCGGCCCCAGCACTGGGGCGGGTTCGCAGCGGGGACGGGCCAGCGCCGCGCGCAACAGCGTGAAGGGATCGGCCGCGCTGGCGCTCGGGCGGCCACCGGTGGGGTTGATCCGGGTCTGCCGGCCGCAGGTGCACAGGGTCAGTCGCGGCCGCGCGGCAATGATGTCGAAGCGTCCACCGCCGCCACTGTCCCGGTTGCTGTCCAGGAAGAGCGCCCAAGGTTCGCTGGCCAGGGGGGCGAACAGGCTGACGCTGTCGGCGCGATAGGGCAGCGCCTCGGCCGACGCTGGCGGCATCGGAGTGCTACGCGCCGGGAGTGGCCGGCCTCAGCCCCGGTTCTGAGACTGGACCTGCGCCGGCTGCTGCAGATACTGCTGGAGCCGCTCGATCTCAGTGGCGACCCGCGGTAGGGCCTGCCCGACCGCGGCGGTATCGCCGCGCCGGGCGCCGCGCTCTAGCGCGCCGAGGGCGGCGATCAGCGCGCTGACCCCGCAATAGCTTGCTCCACCGCGTGCCTTATGGGCCTGCTCGGCCAGATTGGGCAGGTCGCCTGCCGATGCCAGCCGCTGCAGTTCGGCCAGTTCTGTCGGCAGTTCGGCCTGCAGTTCGCGCAGCAGTTCCTGCATCAATGCGGCGTCGCCACCGACGGCCTCCAAGGCGGCAGGCACGTCGATCATTGGCAGGGCGCCCGGTGGATCGGCGCGGCTGTCGGCCGGGTGCGGCGGGCAGGAGGCGGGAGCGGATTCAGCGGCAGACATGCGCGGACCTGTTCGCTAATGGGTTGGGACTGTCCGCCACCTTAGCCGGGCCGGCCGCGGCAGGTAAAGTGCCTAAAAGGGCCAGTTTGGGCGACCAGGCCGGTGCAGTGACCGTGGAGCCGGTGCGGGCGCGGCAGGTCGCGCCGAGGCGGGGCCGAAGTGCGCGCTCCTTTCGCCGGCCGCGCCGGCTGGGGCACAATCGGGGCTTACTCCAACCACAGCGGCACACGCCGCCGTCGGGAGGCCTGCCTTGATCTCGCCCAGCATGTTGACCAGCACCTTTCCCAGCATCGCCGACTACGTTGGTAACACGCCGCTAGTGCGGCTGCAACGGCTGCCCGGGCCGAGCGACAATCTGCTGCTCGCCAAGCTGGAGGGCAACAACCCGGCCGGCTCGGTCAAGGATCGGGCGGCCCTAAACATGATCGGCGCCGCCGAGGCGCGCGGGGCGATCCGCCCGGGCGACACCCTGATCGAGGCCACCAGCGGCAACACCGGCATCGCCCTGGCCATGGCAGCGGCGATCAAGGGCTATCGGATGCTCCTGATCATGCCCGAGAACATGAGCATCGAGCGCCGCCAGGCGATGGCCGCCTTCGGGGCCGAGATCCGGCTCACCCCGCAGGCCGGCAGCATGGAGGCGGCCATCGATCTGGCCGCTGAGCTGGAGGCGCAGGGGGTCGGCAAGCGCCTGGACCAGTTCTCCAATCCAGACAACCCGGCAGCGCATTACCAGGGCACCGGCCCGGAGATCTGGCGCGACACCCAGGGGCGGGTCACCCATTTCGTCAGCGCCATGGGGACCACCGGCACCATCATGGGCACCGGGCGGTTCCTCAAGGAACGCAACCCGCGGGTTGCCATCGTTGGCGTCCAGCCTGCCGAGGGGGCCAGTATTCCCGGCATCCGGCGCTGGCCGGCGGCCTACCTGCCGCGCATCTATGAGCCGGCCGGCGTCGATCGGATCATCGACGTCACCCAAGCTGAGGCCGAGGCGACCATGCGCGCCCTGGCCGCCCGCGAGGGCATCTTCGCCGGGGTCTCTTCCGGCGGGGCGGTGGCCGCGGCGCTGCGGCTGGCCGCCGAGGTGAGCCAGGCCGTCATCGTGGTCATCATCTGCGATCGCGGCGACCGCTATCTCTCCACCGGCGTGTATCCGGGCTAGCGAGACGCTGAAGCATTTAACGTTCGCCGCTGGGCAGCATGCAAAGGCCTTTTCGGTCGCTGATAAGCGGTTGAAAAATAAAATAATCTGGTGGTCATGCCGTCGGGACGCAGGGCCCGCTGACCAGGATTGTCAGTCTCGGCCGGCGTGCACCGTGCAGCGCATCCGCCCGGGCCGGCACCGTCGGCATCACGCGCATGCGTCTTCGGCATGCCGAAACGCATCCGCCCGTACTTGATGCGCCTACTGCTGCCATCCTGCCACCGGGTGCTGATGGGATGAAGGCGCAGCCCCCTGCCCGGCCGCTGCGGATGAGGCGTGGTTTGACCCTGCCCCGCGGAGCGGCAGCGATCTTAACGCACGCGGTAGGTGATACGGCCTTTGGTGAGGTCGTAGGGGGTGAGTTCGACGGTGACCTTGTCACCGGTGAGGATACGGATATAGTGCTTGCGCATCTTTCCGGAAATGTGCGCCGTGACGACATGCCCGTTCTCCAGTTCCACGCGGAACATGGTGTTGGGCAGGGTCTCGACGACCACCCCTTCCATCTGAATGACGTCTTCTTTTGCCATAGGAACCTGTCGTTGCCAAACCGGAGTCTCGGGTGTCTGCCCGCCGCCGACCCCGAGCCGGCAGGCGAAACCTGCTGCCTAAAGCCGCCGAAGTATAACATGGCCTGGCCGAGGTTCCGGCGCCAGCCACGCGCGATCTTGCCTGCGGCCGGCCCGTTGTCGGCCTGACGGCGGACCTGCAGCTAGTGGGGGGGTCCAGAAGGGTTCAGGGAGAACTGCCGGCGCGGTTCCGGGCGCTGTGGTCATGGCGCGGCCCCGGGATAGATCCGGGCCGGGCTGGGCAACGGGCTCAGAACTGAATGGGCTCACGGCGGCCGATGCGTCGCCAGCGCCGGCCGTCCCAGGCCTCCAGCGGTCGGTATTGCTCCTTGTAGGCCATCTTGCGACTCTCGGCGATCCAATAGCCCAGGTAGACGTAGCTCAGGCGCCGCCGCTGGGCCTCGCGCAACTGCGTCAGGATGGCATAGGTGCCGAGGCCGCGCTCGGCATAATCCGGATCAAAAAAGGTATAGACCGCTGACAGGCCGTCGCTGAACAGGTCGGTAACGGCCACCGATAGCAGCCGATCGCCGAGATGGGTCTCGATGAAGCGGGTCTCGCCGCCCCAGGGGGCGAGCAGGAAGCGGGTATAGGTGTCCACCGTGACATCGTCGGCCATGTCGCCGTCGAAGTGGCGGGCCTGAATATAGCGTTCGTAGAGGGCAAAATGCTCCGGGCGCAGCCCGGCGGGACGACTGATGAGGCGCAGGTCGACATCGTTGCGCTTGGCATTGCGGCGCTGGGCGCGATTTGGGCTAAAGTCGGCGACTGGCACCCGCACCGGGATGCAGCGTTGGCAGCCCCGGCAGGCGGGACGGTAAAAGTGGGCACCGCTGCGACGAAAGCCGATCTGCTGCAGCCATTGGGCACGAATGCCGTCCACCCGTGCCAGCGGATCCACGAACAGGGTGCGTGCCCGCAGACCGTCGATATAGGAGCAGTCGTGCTCGCCGGTCAGATAGAGCTGCAGATCGCCGCGGGGCCGCTTGTCACGCTGCATCATCGTCTGCCTGCATCGTTGGGACCTTGGTGGGTGCGGTTGTCGACACCGAGGCCAAGGCAACGGCTGCCGGGGCAGAGGGCGCTGGCAGCGCCAGGCTGCCGTCGTCCCAGCGACCGGGGCGACCGGGTTGTTCGCACAATGCGGCGAGCCGCTCGATGAAGTCGGCCCGGGTGATCTGGATAGCGCCCATGCGGATCAGATGCTCGGTCAGAACCTGGCAGTCGATGAGGCCGAAGCCCCAGTCGGTAAGACGCTGGCACAGATGGACCAGCGCCACCTTGGAGGCATTGGGTCGGCGAGTGAACATGGACTCGCCGAAAAAGACGCCGCCGATGGCGACCCCATAGAGACCGCCGACCAGTTCTCCCGCGTGCCAGACCTCCACCGAGTGGGCGTTGCCACGGATATGCAGCGCGCGATAGGCGGCGACCATTTCAGGTACCAGCCAGGTGCCGGAGCCCGATTCGCGTGGCTGGGCACAGGCGTTGATGACGGCCGGGAAGTCGCGATCCATGGTCACCCGGAACTCGCCGCGCCGTAGCGCCTTGCGCAGGCTGCGCGAGATATGCAATTGCCGCGGCACCAGCACGGTGCGCGGGTCCGGCGACCACCAGAGGATTGGTTCCCCGCCACCGTACCAGGGAAAGATGCCGTTGCGATAGGCGTTGAGCAGCCGCGTGATGCTCAGGTCGCCGCCGATCGCCAGCAACCCATCCGGTTCCCGCAGGGCGCAGGAGACATCCGGGAAGGCGCCGCTAGGATCATTCGGCGCGAGCAGATAGGGCATGGAATGGGCGTAGCGGATCAAGCCGGTTCCGGGGCTGCGATTGAGGTGATGGATTGCCGTGGCGCACACCGCTGACAGCCAGCATGGACCTGGATGCCGTCGGTGGAGCCGGTAGGTCACGCGCCTGCCGCCACGGGGCGCGCCGTCAGCCGGCGCCGACGTGGCGCTGGCCGGCGGCCTGAGGAGGTGTCGGCCCTGCCGCCTGCCTTGATCGACTGTCCGCTTCGCGCGTGTCCTCGAGACCCGGCGCGGCGCCATCGCGGCGATAGGGGCTGCGGCCCTGCATCTCGCCGATATAGTCTTCCATACCTTCAATCTCATGGTCGAGGAAGGCACCGATTGGGCGGCGGAAGGTGGGGTCGGCAATCCAGTGCGCCGACCAGGTGCGGGTGGGCAGAAATCCACGACTGATCTTATGCTCGCCTTGGGCGCCAGGTTCGAATCGCGCTAAGCCCTGCTCGATGCAATGATCGAGCCCCTGGTAGTAGCAGGCCTCGAAATGCAGGCTGTGGAAGTCGTGGGAGCAGCCCCAGTGGCGACCGTACAGGGTCCGCGCGCCGGCCAGGCAAAAGGCGGCTGCCACCACCTCCCCGCCATATTCGGCGAATATCAGCAGTACCTGCTCTCCCATCGTACGACCGATCTCGCGGAAAAAACCCAGGCTGAGAGTCGGGATGCCGCCGCGCTTGTCGAAGGTGTCCTCGTATAGCCGATGAAAAATGGCCCATTTGCGGTCGCTGACCTCGTCGCCGCGTACCCGCCGGATCTGCACCCCGGCATCTGCGACCCGGCGGCGCTCACGCTTGACCTTCTTGCGCTTCTCTGCCGAGAAGGTCGCCAAGAGTTGCTCGAAGCTGCCATAACCCTGATTGGACCAGTGGAACTGGCAGCCCAGCCGCGGCATCAGTCCGGCCGTGCGCATCCAGCCGATCTCCTCCTCGGTGCTGAACAGCCAGTGCAGTCCGGATACCTCGGTCTGCTCGGCCAACTGCACCGCCCCCCGGATCAACGCTGCCGCCAGTTCCGGGCGTCGTGGCGAGGGTCCGGTGAGGATGCGCGGGCCGGTGGCTGGCGTGTAGGGCGAGGCGATGACGAGTTTCGGGTAGTAGCGGCGGCCCGCGCGGCGATAGGCGTCGGCCCAGGCCCAGTCGAATACAAACTCGCCGTAGGAGTTGAATTTGAGGTAGCAGGGCGCCGCTGCCAATAGTCGCCCGCCCTGGTCGCGCAGCGCCAAATGTCGGGGAAGCCAGCCGAAGCGCTCGCCGACGGCGCCTTGGTGTTCCATCGCCGCCAAGAACTCATGGCGCAGGAAGGGCAGATCATCGCCTGCCAAGGCGTTCCATTCGGTGGCCGGCAACTCGTCGATTGCGGCGTGGGTACTGAGTTGAAACATGGACCTGATCTGCGTGGTTGCGCTGGTGACGACCAACTGCCCCCAAACTGGGGATGCCCGGACCATCCGGAAAGACCAGGCCGGCAATGGAACGGGGGTCGACGGGGGATGACAGGAGACCGGTGGGACTGGCGCGGGATGCCGGTGCGATGATCCGGCAATGCCCTGCGGGGCCGTTGCCGTCGGAGTCGGCAGCGAATGTCCGGCAGGGCAACTGTCCTGGGGCAATGGGGGCGCGGGCGGCTTCGCGTAAACTGGCAGGAATTGGTCAGTGCGCAGGGTTGACCGG
This sequence comes from Chromatiaceae bacterium, assembly GCA_007693535.1. Taxonomy (GTDB): domain Bacteria; phylum Pseudomonadota; class Gammaproteobacteria; order Chromatiales; family Chromatiaceae; genus Lamprobacter. The sequence goes on along the minus strand of REDK01000116.1, from coordinate 31,041 downwards.
CTGCCCCGTCCCCCGTAGCGGGGCTTGCCGGTCACGCGCAACCGCCCTGACCCCCATTCCGTCGATCGTTTACAGGCTGCCATGACCGCCCTGCCATCCCGCTCTTCCGTTGCCCCGCCGCCGTCGTATTCGCAGCAGATCAGCCCCGACCCACAGCCCGACCGCTACGTCAGTTTCGTCGGCATCGCCTGCGATGCCCGGGCGCAGCACCTAGTGGACGGTCTGCGGGCCGCCGCCGCGACCGCCGCCGCTGACCCGTTCTGGGACTATTTCGCGGACAAGCTTGCTGGCCGGCGTGGGCCGCAACATGATGCCCTGTACCATATCCACAGCCATCTCAACGACCTGCGTGAGCTGGCCGCACGCTGGGAGCGCGCTGATCTGGCCGACTTGGTCGAGGCGCTGGAGGTGGACTGCTGCTGAAAGTGCGGCGGCGGTGCGACGCCTGGCACCAATCGAATCCGGGGTCGACTCCGGGGCCGAACAGGCATGGCGTTGGGGTTCCTGCGAGATCTCAGCTGGCGCGGGTTGGTTTGGGCAAGGTTGAATCAAAAGGTGCCGCCGTCGTGCCCGAACAAGTGCCGCGGCGGTGACTGGAATTCAATATAGATCCGCCTGGAAGGCACCCCCAGGTGATTCTCGATCAGCCCGCACAGGGCCGCTGAGAGGACCGGGGTGCGCTCTTCGGGCAAGCCGAGGCTCTTGAGTTCCAGATAGGCGGCGGGGGCGGCGCTGCCGCCGAAGGACATCGCCGCAATCGGCTCCAGCAGCACCATCACATAGCGCTCGGGCTTGCCGAGCAGCTCGGCAAGCCGGGCTGAGGCGGCTGCCAGCAGGGCGCTATGGTCACCAGTCGCGGCGAGGGCGTTACTCTTGATCATAAGCGTGGGCATCGTCCGGGTCTCCGTTCAGTCGTCGCAAAGGACTTCGATTCGGGCGTGGGCCTCCGCCAGCCGGGCATCGCGCTCGGCCACGCCTGGCGGCGGGCGCTGGGAAACCACCGCCACGCCCTGATTATCGACGCAGAGATCGATGTGCGTGGCCACCGGTGGTGCCGCGTTCGGCAGCAGGGGCAACACAGCCCAGCCACGGCCAGCCGGCAGGCGCTGCGGGGGCAGATTCCAGCATCGGGACCATCAGGTTTGCCTGTACTGGCTGCGAGGAGGGGTGTCTGCTCGCCCCAAGTGCAGGCCGGACGTCGCCTGCGGGGTTTCGAGTATCGACAGCGGCCCGCGGGGCGTCAATGGAAGGGGGTGCGTGGCCGGGGGTGCGGTGGCCCCGATTCCGGCGACGATCCCGGCCCAAGCTCGGTCCCCGTTGATCCCTTGACCCTACTGGCAGCACTCGGGTATTTTCGAGTGTTTTCCGCATATTCCGGGTGCATCGCGTTGGACCAGCGGGGTGACCAGCAGGCGCCCGGCAACCCTAATCCATGCAGCAGCCCCGGCTTAAGGCCCAGGCAGAGGTAAGTCCCGTGCAAGCACACCCCCCTACAGCGGCCGCCGGTGCGACCGAGCAGAGCGCCGGTCCATCCGGCAGTTCGGCAGCGCTGCTCAGCGGCGCCGAGATCACCATCCAGGCCCTGATCGACGAAGGGGTGGAATTCGTCTTCGGCTATCCCGGCGGCGCGGTCCTCCATATCTACGATGCCCTGTTCCGCCGCCAGGATGAGATCAAGCACATCCTGGTGCGCCATGAGCAGGGTGCCACCCATGCCGCCGACGGCTACGCTCGCGCCACCGGCAAGTGCGGGGTGTGTCTGGTCACCTCCGGCCCCGGCGCCACCAACGCCGTCACCGGCATCGCCACCGCTTACATGGATTCCATCCCGATGGTGGTGATCACCGGCCAGGTGCCGACCCCGGTCATCGGGAGCGATGCCTTCCAAGAGGTGGACACGGTCGGCATCACGCGCCCGTGCGTCAAGCATAATTTCCTGGTCAAGGACGTCAACCGCCTTGCCGAGACCATCCGCAAAGCCTTTTTCATCGCCCAGTCCGGACGCCCTGGGCCAGTGGTGGTGGACGTCCCTAAGGACATCACCGATCCCAGCATCAAGGTCCCCTACGACTATCCGCGCGATCTGCGCATCCGCTCCTATAATCCTGCCCGCCGTGGCCACCTGGGCCAGATCCGCAAGGCGGTGGAGGCGATGGTGGCGGCCAAGCGACCGGTATTCTATACCGGCGGTGGGGCCGTGCTCGACGATGCCGCGGCGCCGCTCACCGAGTTGGTGCGCGCGCTTGGCTTTCCCATCACCAGCACCCTGATGGGGCTCGGCGCCTATCCGATGACCGACCCACAGTTCATCGGCATGCTCGGCATGCATGGCACCTATGAGGCCAACATGGCCATGCACGAGACCGATTGCCTGATCGCTATCGGTGCCCGCTTCGACGACCGCGTCACCGGCAAGATCGAGCATTTCTGTCCGCATGCCGAGATCATCCATGTAGACGTGGACCCGTCCTCGATCTCCAAGACGGTCAAGGTTCATATCCCCATTGTCGGCCCGGTCGGCAGCGTGGTCACCGATATGCTCGGCATCCTGCGCGGCATGGGCGGGCGCCCAGATGCGGAGGCGCTGGCCGCTTGGTGGGCGCAGGTCGACGCCTGGCGCAGTATTCAGTGCCTGCGCTACGACCGCGAGAGCGCACTGATCAAGCCGCAGTTGGCGGTTGAGACCCTGTATCAGGTCACCAACGGCGATCTCTATTTGACCTCCGACGTCGGTCAGCATCAGATGTTCGCGGCCCAGTTCTATCCCTTCGACAAGCCCCGGCGCTGGATCAACTCTGGTGGCCTCGGCACCATGGGCTTCGGGTTGCCGGCGGCCATGGGGGTGCAACTGGCGTTTCCCGATGCCCAGGTGGCCTGTATCTCTGGCGAGGCCAGCATCCTGATGTGCATCCAGGAACTGGCCACCTGCAAGCAATACGATCTGCCGATCAAGGTGATCCTGCTGAATAATGGCTATATGGGCATGGTGCGGCAATGGCAGGAGTTCTTCTACGAGAGCCGCTACGCCCATTCCTATGTGGATGCGCTGCCGGACTTTGTCGCCCTCGCCGACAGCTTCGGCCACGTTGGCATGCGGGTAGAGCGGCCGGGCGACCTGGAAGCGGCGATGCAAGAGGCATTCGCGATGAAGGACCGCTTAGTATTCCTGGATGTGGTCGTCGATCCCACCGAGAACGTCTATCCGATGATCGCCGCCGGCAAGGGCCAGCACGAGATGCATCTGCCGCCTACCATGTCCGAGCGCGAACTGGCCTAGCTCCTCCCGAGTCGATACCACAAGGCAATCCGAATGCGACATATCCTCTCCATGCTGGTCGAGAACGAGTCCGGTGCCTTGTCGCGCATCGCCGGCCTGTTCTCGGCCCGCGGCTACAACATCGAATCCCTGACCGTGGCGCCGACCAACGATCCGTCGCTGTCGCGCATGACCCTAGTCACCTCTGGCAACGACGACATCGTCGAGCAGATCAAGAAGCAGCTCAACAAGCTCATCGACGTTGTCAAGCTGGCCGACCTCTCCGACGGCGAGCACATCGAGCGCGAGATGATGCTGATCAAAGTTCGCGCCGCCGGCCCCGACCGCGAGGAACTCAAGCGCCTGACCGAAATCTTTCGTGCCAAGATCATCGACGTGACCGATGCCAGCTACGTGGTCGAGCTGACCGGTGCCTCGAAGAAACTGGATGCCTTTATCAGCGCGGTGCCCGAGGGGCTGATCACCGAGGTGGTCCGTTCGGGGGCAACCGGAATCGCCCGCGGCGACAAGGGACTCACCCTCTGAGCCCGACCGCTGCTGCCAGATCATCCCATTCCGATTCGTTTAAGCCGACCTCCTCCACGTGGGTCGGCCCCCGGCATCACTACCAAGCGACAGGATCCATCATGGCCATCAACGTGTATTACGATAAAGACGCCGATCTCTCCCTGATCCGCAGCAAGCGGGTCGCCATCATCGGCTACGGCTCTCAGGGTCATGCCCATGCCAACAACCTCAAGGACTCCGGCGTGTCCGTTGTGGTTGGGCTGCGCCCGGGTTCGGCCTCAGCTGCCAAGGCCATCCATGCCGGCCTCGAGGTGCAAGACATTCCCAATGCTGTCGCCGGCGCCGATGTAGTGATGATCCTGGCGCCTGACGAGCATCAGGCCGCCCTCTATCGCGAGCAGATCGCGCCTCACCTCAAGCCCGGTGCAGCGCTCGCCTTCGCCCACGGCTTCAACATTCACTTTGGACAGATCGAGCCATCAGCGGACGTGGATGTGATCATGATCGCCCCTAAGGGACCCGGTCATCTGGTGCGTTCGACCTACACGAAAGGTGGCGGCGTACCGACCCTGATTGCGGTGCATCAGGATGCCACCGGGCAGGCACGCGAGATCGCTCTGGCCTATGCCTCCGCGAATGGCGGCGGGCGCGCTGGGATTATCGAGACCAGCTTCCGCGAGGAATGCGAGACCGACCTCTTCGGCGAACAGGTCGTGCTGTGCGGAGGCCTGACTTCGCTGATCCAGATGGGCTTCGAGACCCTGGTCGAGGCTGGCTACGAGCCAGAGATGGCATATTTCGAATGCCTGCACGAGGTCAAGCTAATCGTCGATCTGATCTACGAGGGCGGCATCGCCAACATGCGCTACTCGATCAGCAACACGGCCGAATACGGCGACCTCACCCGGGGGCCGCGCATCATCAATGAGAACACCCGAGTGGAGATGAAGCGCATCCTTGGCGAGATCCAGACCGGCGAATTTGCGCGCGAATTTATCTCCGAGAACCAGGCCGGTGCGCCTCGGCTCAAGGCGATGCGCCGGTTGGGGCAGGAGCATCCCATCGAATACGTCGGCGAGCGTCTGCGCGACATGATGCCCTGGATTCGCGAGCAGAAGCTGGTAGACAAGACCCGCAACTAAGCGCTGCCATCCCGCTGAAAAAAAGGCCGCCTTGCGCGGCCTTCTTCGGTAGTCCCCCGGGTTGCCTACGAGCGATTGCCCGATCGGCGGCGTGAACGTCGCGCGGTTCCCTGACGCCGCGCTGCTGCATCGTGCTGACTCAAGCGGGGGACGATACCGATCGCCCCGGGCGGCGGCTACCAGCGCAGGTCTACCTGGCGCAGTCCGCTGGCCGGAACCTCGACCTCCTCGGTCTGGGTCGCATCCCGATAGGTGGCGCTGATTCGATACCGGCCGGGGGGTAGGTTCACCAGCATCCAGGGCCCGTCGGATACGGCACTCAGCAACGACTGCCCGGCGCTATCGACGATGTCCACGTTGACCGCGCCCAGAAAGGCACCGCTGTGGGCAGCGAAGACCAGTTTCAGGGAGAACTGCTCCTGGATCGCCGTCAGTTCCGCGCGACCGCTCTCACCCACACCGCCGGTCACGTACGCTGGTGGTTCAGCCGCCTGGGCCAGGGCCGCGAGGCTTGCCAACAGCAGGCACAAGCAGCCATGGCGCCGGACCGAGTTCTGCAGGTTCACGATTTGCCCTCCGGTTCCGGGTAGTCGAGGCAATCATTGAAACGGCAAGCGTCTGACGGGCGCAACCCCCGGGCAGAAATGCCGACAGACACTGGGTACAGAAAAACAAACGGCGGCCCGAAGACCGCCGTTCGTCGACTTGGAGCGGGAAACGAGACTCGAACTCGCGACCCCAACCTTGGCAAGGTTGTGCTCTACCAACTGAGCTATTCCCGCATCTAGACCGATCATTCTATCCATGAAGTCGGGCTTGTCAAGCGTAGTGAACGCTGCCGGCACGGCCGATCCGTTCCGGCCCACAGTCGCTAGACGCGCGAGCAGGTCCGGCGGGCGGCGGCGAGGGCGCAGTCTGCCGCCCGTGTCTCCCGCTAGTGCGCGGCGCGACTGAAGCTTGCCCCCGCGCTCCGCTCACCCCTGCGCTCACCTGATGAGCCTTCTCGCCTAGCCGGCAGCTCCTGTCCATCCTCTCCAGTCGGGTCGCGATCGATCGCCCCGCCGCTGACACGCGCAGGCGCCTGGACTTCCTGCATCCCTAGACAATCACGGTCCAGTGGGGGCGTCGGCGCATGGGTTGGGGGAAGCCTCGCCTCCTGAGGGACCAGGATCTCGTGCGCCGACAGGTTTCGCAAAACCGTAAATTTTCTGCTATTTTCACGAGGTGAAACGGGCGCTTGCGCCACTGCCCAGCCGGTGCCTGTCCGGTGCAGGCCGGGCCGGTCGCCATGCTCGCGATCAACAGTTACGCCGCGCGTCCGCGAACCCACGGACCGACTCGGTGATCCGCCGGCGTTTTCTTACCTTTCCCCTGGCCTTCGCCCTGGCCTTCGCCCTAGGAGGTTCGCGCATGATCAAGCCCATCGGCTCGGACATACTCCACCCGCGTTTTGTCTATGACACCGCGCACCACCAGCGACTCGCCCATGAGGCCGACTCGCTCCCGTCGGTGATCATCAGCTCTCAGGCCGCCGGCAATGCGGTGATGCTCGGGGCGGGTTATTTCAGCCCGCTCGAGGGCTTTATGAATCTCGCCGACGCGCTGAGCGTCGCGCGCTCGATGACCATGACCGATGGTCGCTTCTTCCCAGTGCCGCTGCTGTGCCTGCTCGAATCCACCGATGCGATCGCTGGTGCCGGGCGCATCGCGCTGCGCGATCCGAATGTCGAGGGTCATCCGGTGCTAGCGGTCATGGATGTGGCCGCGATCGAACCGGTCTCCGACGAGCAGATGGCGCTGTTGACCGAAAAAGTCTTCCGCACCTTAGATCTGGAGCATCCCGGTGTAAAGGCGTTTCACAGCCAGGGTCGGATGGCGGTTTCAGGGCCAATCCACGTGCTGAGTTTTTCATATTTTCAAAATCACTTTCCCGATACCTTCCGCACCGCGGTCGAGATTCGTAACGAAATCCAGGAGCGAGGCTGGCACCGGATCGTCGCCTTCCAGACCCGCAATCCCATGCATCGCGCTCATGAGGAGCTGTGCAAGATGGCCATGGAAGCTGTCAACGCCGACGGCGTCGTGATCCACATGCTGCTCGGCAAGCTGAAGCCGGGCGATATTCCAGCGCCGGTGCGGGATGCGGCGATCCGCAAAATGGCGGAACTCTACTTCCCGGCCAACACGGTGATGATTACCGGCTACGGCTTCGATATGCTCTATGCCGGGCCGCGCGAGGCAGTGCTCCATGCCTATTTCCGCCAGAACCTAGGCGCAACCCATTTTATCGTCGGGCGGGATCATGCGGGCGTTGGCGATTATTATGGCCCCTTCGACGCACAGACCATCTTCACCGACGAAGTACCCCCGGGCGCGCTGACGATCGAAATCTTCGCGGCTGACCACACGGCTTACTCGAAAAAACTGAACCGTGTGGTCATGATGCGCGACGCGCCAGATCACGCCAAGGATGACTTTGTTCTGTTGTCCGGAACTCGGGTTCGCGAAATGCTGGGGCAGGGGAAGGCGCCGCCGCCGGAGTTTTCGCGCCCCGAGGTGGCGCAGATCCTGATGGATTATTACCAGTCGTTGAACTGATCAAAGCCCCCGCTGCGATCCCTTCCTGGTCTTGACCGTGCACCGGAGGAGCCGGGAAAGCCGGCACTGTGGCAAGCCCCGTCACGACGCCTTTTGTTGATCCTGGTCTATAGGCATTTCGTTATCTCGTGATAAACTGATATCGCGTCTATCTGTAGCCAACGGAGACTCGATGCAATGATCACCAGCAACCCCTTCGCGGAGCTTTCGGTTCTGATTCCGCCTGCCGTGATGCAGGCTTACGTGATTCTGATGGTCCTTGCGGTCATCGGGGGCACGCTACTCGACATCAGACACAAGAAGAGCGCGAAGTATTTCTTCGAGAAAGGACAGTCGCTGAAGCAATTCGCTCTGCGGGAGGTCAACCGCGCGGAGAAGATCCGCATTGCCGTCAGCACGCTGACTAATGAGGTCTTGGCCTCGGGCGAATTCGAGAACCCCGATCGGCGGAAATCTCACCTGCTTCTGATGTACGGGTTCGTCGTCTTCGTAGCGACGACGGCCGTAATGATTTTTGATCTGCCGGCGGCAGCGGGGGACGGATCCTTCATCGCGCCTCTACTTTGGCATCTTGGCGCTGTGTCGATCTGCGTGGGCGGCGCCTGGTTTTGGTTCAAGATCCGCGTCGATGTGCGCGCCGAGGGCCATGAGTGGCATGACGTTCACCTGTCGGACCTGTTCGTCGTGTCGCTGGTGTTGATGGCCATGTTCGCATTGGTCTGGTCTGTGCTGCAAGCGGCCGGTGGCGGCGTGCTAGCCGGCATTGCCTTCTTCATTTTCATCACTGCCGCGACGACGCTCTTCAGTACCGTCTTTTGGTCGAAGTTTGCTCACATGTTCTTTAAACCTGCGGCGGCATTTCAGAAGAAGGTCTCCGAGGCGGATGGTTCGCTGGATAAGCTACCCGATTTGCCCGAGTTGACCGATCCCGTGGTCAAAGAACGCTATCCGGATATCCCTGAGTACATGGGCGAAAAACCGCCGTACATGGGGCTGGGTATCAAGCGTGAAGCGCCGAGCCACTACTGAATCCTGAATCGCTGCATCAAGCTACGAAGAGGAACCGGAGATGCCGACTTTCGTCTACATGACCCGCTGCGATGGTTGTGGCCAGTGCGTTGATATCTGCCCCTCGGACATCATGCACATCGACAGCACTGTGCGTCGAGCCTACAACATCGAGCCCAACATGTGCTGGGAGTGCTACTCCTGCGTCAAGGCTTGCCCGCACAACGCCATCGATGTGCGCGGTTACGCCGATTTCGCGCCGCTCGGCCACTCGGTGCGGGTGCGTCGCGACGAGGAAAAGGGGGTGATTGCCTGGCGGATCATCTTCCGCAATGGCAAAAAGGATATGACCCTGCTGGCGCCCATCACAACGAAGCCTTGGGGCCAGTGTATCCCCAAGCTCGCTGACGAGCCCGCCCCGACCCAGGAGATGCGCGACAGTCAACGCCTGTACAACGAGCCCAAATACCTGCGCTTCGACGACGGCCAACTGCACACGCTCCAGTCCAATGGTCTGAAAATGAAAGAAGGGGTGTACTACTGATGGCCTTCAAGACGATTATCGAAGACAACATCGACATCTTGGTCGCTGGCGCCGGCCTCGGTGGCACGGGCGCGGCCTTCGAGTCACGTTACTGGGGTAAAGACAAGAAGATCGTCGTCGCCGAAAAGGCCAATATCGACCGTTCCGGCGCGGTCGCTCAAGGGCTGTATGCGATCAACTGCTACATGGGGACTCGCTTCGGCGAGAACAATCCGGAAGATCATGTGCGTTACGCGCGCATCGACCTGATGGGTCTGGTGCGCGAGGATCTGCTGTTCGACATGGCGCGCCATGTCGACTCCACCGTGCATCAGTTCGAGGAATGGGGCCTGCCGCTGATGCGCAACCCCAAGACCGGCGCCTATCAGCGCGAAGGGCGCTGGCAGATCATGATCCACGGCGAGTCCTACAAGCCCATCGTCGCCGAGGCGGCCAAGAAATCGGCCGACAAGGTCTTCAACCGCATCTGCCTGACCCATCTACTGATGGACGAGGGCAAGCCGAACCGGGTAGCTGGCGCAGTCGGTTTCAATGTGCGCACCGGGAACTATCACGTCTTCAAGTCCAAGGCCGTGATCGTAGCGGCGGGCGGTGCCTCCAATATTTACAAGCCGCGTTCGGTCGGCGAGGGCGCCGGTCGCGTCTGGTATGCGCCCTGGTCGTCGGGCTCGGCCTATGGCCTGTTGATCGGCGCCGGTGCCAAGATGACCCAGATGGAGAACCGCATCGTGCTGGCCCGCTTCAAGGACGGCTACGGTCCGGTTGGCGCCTACTTCCTGCACCTGAAGACCTATACCCAGAACTGCAACGGCGAGGAGTATGAGTCCAAATGGTGGCCGCAGCTCCAGGAAATAGTCGGAAAGGAATATCTTGATCCGGAAGTCTCGCACCGGACCCATCGCCCTATCCCGACCTGCTTGCGCAACCACGCGCTCATCAACGAGGTGAATGCTGGTCGCGGCCCCATCCATATGGTGACCATGGAAGCCTTCCAGGATCCCCACCTGGAGGAAATCGGCTGGCACAACTTCCTCGGCATGACCGTCGGGCAAGCCGTGCTCTGGGCCGCGACCGACGTGGACCCGAAAAACGAAAACCCAGAACTGACCACCTCCGAGCCCTATGTCATGGGTTCGCACGCGACCGGCTGTGGCGCCTGGTGCTCGGGACCCGAGGACATCTCCCCGCCCGAGTATTTCTGGGGCTACAACCGCATGACGACGGTCGAAGGGCTGTTCGGTGCCGGCGATGCGGCGGGCGGTACGCCGCATGCTTTCTCTTCGGGCTCCTTCACCGAGGGTCGTCTCGCCGCCAAGGCCGCCTGCAAGTACATCGACGATGGCAAGGCCGAAGGCATTCGCGTCTCCGAGGAGCAAATCAACCAGCGTCGCGAGGAGATCTACAAGCCGCTGGAGCAATACCGGATCTACCGCAACGAGATCACTGCCGGGTCGGTGAATCCGAACTACATCAATCCACGTCAGGGCCTCGACCGCCTGCAGAAGTTGATGGATGAATACTGTGGCGGCGTCACTGTCAGCTACATGACCAACGAGAAGCTGCTAAATATCGGCCTGAAGAAAATGAAGATCCTGGGAGAGGATCTAGAAAAACTGGCCGCGGAGAACGTTCACGAGTTGCTGCGTGCCTGGGAGTTGAAGCACCGCCAGCTGACCTCCGAGGCGGTGATGCAGCACACCCTGTTCCGCAAGGAAACCCGCTGGCCGGGTTATTACTACCGGGGTGACGCGATGAAGGTGGACGACGAGAACTGGCATGTGCTGACCCTGTCTCGTCGCGATCCCGAGACCGGGGAATACACCATGGAAAAGGCACCCTGTTATCACCTGGTCGAGGCATAGCAATTCGCGCGCTCTAGCACTGGGCCCTGGCATACCCGCGGGGCCCCGAGGTTATTCGTCGCGGCAGACGCATTCGCGTGGTCGCGTGGTCTGGCGCGAGACCGTGGACAGGGGGTGGCGTGCACCCGTTTTGACTCGGGTTGGCACCGCACCTGGCTTCGCGAGCCTGCCGGGGTGGAGACGAGAGCGGCATATGAATATCAACGATTTAACCGACGAAGAGATCATCGCAATCGCGCATCCTATGTGGGATGAGCTCATCACGTATTCCAATCAGGGTGAGTATGGCAAATTTATCCGCAAGTTCTCCTACAATCTGCTGCTCGGCTTGAACGAAGTCGAAATGGGTAAACAGTTCGTACACAGTGAGTTGGCCCGCAATCTGGTCGAGGACAGGGACTTTCTCGGACTGATCCGCCGTGGCGAGCATGTGACCGTACTCTATCGGGTGCGCAGCAAGGCTCGGGCTGGTGAGTGGCTGGGCCGAATGGTCCTCGGCTACGAGAATGGAGACGTGCGAATCTTTGCTGCGTCGATTTTCTGACCCAAGGCAAAGGCGATGAACGAGTGCATCAAGGATAACAAGTTTGTCGAGCTGACCTATCGTGTCCTGGATCAAAAGACCGGCAACCTGCTGATGAAGGTCGATTTCCCGCTGGGGTATGTGCACGGCACCAACCCGGTGTTGGAGCCGCGGGTTATGGCGGAACTAGAGGGAAAGGTCGTCGGCGACCGGATCTCGGTGCCGATCGACTGCACCGATCTTTATGGGGCGAGGGACGAATCCTTGGTCGTGACCGACCGGATTGAAAATGTCCCTGAGGAGTACCGAGAGGTCGGTACTCATATTGTGATGGAAAACGATAAAGGTGAGACCAGGAGCTTCTTGGTCACCCGGCTGGACAATCAGACGCTGACCATTGATGGGAATCATCCGCTATGTGGCAGACAGGTGCTCTTCGAGCTTGAAGTCCTGAGCGTGCGCGAGGCAACGGATGAGGAAGTCCTTGCGGGTGGTGCCATTTCGCAGGGGCCAGATATCGGCGGTTTGACGGCCAAGCCAATCTGAGCGCAGGCACGGGTATCGCCGACCATGCGCTTGAGTACTCTAGCGTCCTTGTTGTCTATGTCGCAAACGATGCGATGAAGCCCTCAGATACGAACCTGAAAAACGACGGGGAATGTCGCTTTTGCGTGTCCAAGCCGGGTAGGCGACTGATGCTCGAGAGCGAGCACGGATTTGCCGCTTACGATTTGCATCCCGTCAGTCCCGGGCATTACCTGGTTATCCCATATCGGCATTTTGCCAGCTACTTCGATATCCAGGATGCCGAGTTGGTTGACCTCTGGGGTCTAGTCGCCCGCGGTAAGGACTTGATTGAGGAACAATACCACCCTGATGGGTATAACATCGGAATCAATGTCGGTCACTGGGCGGGGCAATCCATTCACCATTTGCATATTCATGTCATTCCGCGCTATCGGGGTGATGTGGAAAACCCCAAAGGGGGGGTGCGCGGGGTCATTCCTCACAAGAAGCTCTACCAGCTATCCACCAACTGAGGCGCGGCCTGGTTGCGAGTCGATATGACCAGGGCCAGGGGCATCGGCGGGTCAAGAAGCGCACCGCCACTTGTTACCCAGTTGCTTAGATCCATACTGTATCAGCGGGGTCTACTTGGTGTTTCCGTGATGGGGGAACAGCCCCTGCATTGCGTTGTGGACCTGCTCGTGCGTATACGCACTCTCGCCGCAATGAATGAGTTCGTCATCGGCGATGCGGAAGGTCAGATAGGGATGAACTTCCAAACCATTGATCTCAATCGCGGCGAGATCGTCGACGAGACCGGCGATGCTCAGGGCAATGCTGGCGGTCAGATCTTCTTGCGTTTCCTGGGGGATGCCGGCCTCTTGCAATTTGATCTGGATTCGCGCAACGATCTCGGCGATGAATATGGCCTGCTGCTGGTCGAACTGCGCGGTCGCCAAGGTCAATTTCATTCGCGGATGACGGCCTCGGGTTAGAGCGGCGGCCGCAAGGCATTGCTGGGGCGATCCAATGCTGCGCGGCATCACTCAGTGGAGAGTTGCCGAGGCGTGTGCGCATCGCGCCCACGCGCCGGGTCGTGTTCGCTTTGCGGGTATTCGTGCGACAGGTATCAGGGACGCTTTGGCGTTTGATAGGGAACCTCTTTTTGAAATTGCTCCCAGATGACGTCGTACCCGACAAAGCCTTTTTCGTTGGGCTGCTTTTGGCGGGTAACGACAAAACGACTCTGACCGTCCGGAACCTGGGGGCGGGGTTTTGCTTGATCGCTCATTAGGTGACCTGCGTCTTCTGGTGGGTCAATGGGGTTGGGGGAAAGGTGGGATAAGGACCGTAGCGCTGCCCGGTAGCGCTGTCAAGCCGGTTCGGCGCCGGAGTGTCAGGGGGAGCGCGGGTGCGGACTAACGTTCAGTGCTGCTCGGCGGCGGCTGGCAGGATTGCGCGGCCGACGAGATAGGCGATGACTTCGCCGGCGAGTTCCTCCGGGGTGCGCTCGCCGCTGGCATGAATCACCAGCTCTGGGGATTCCGGGGTCTCGTAGGGATCGTCGATCCCGGTGAAGTGCTTGATCTCGCCGGCGCGGGCTTTCTTGTAGAGGCCTTTGGGGTCGCGCTGTTCGCAGATCGCCAGTGGCGTGTCGACAAAGACCTCGATGAAGTCTCCGGACCGCATGCTGTTTCTGACTCGGTCCCTATCGATGCGATAAGGGCTGATAAAGGCGGTGAGCGCGACCATGCCGGCTTCGCAGAACAATTGTGCCACGGCGCCGATGCGGCGAATGTTCTCTTCGCGATCGATCGCAGTGAAGCCGAGACCGAAACGCTGCGCGAACTCCTCGCCATGAGTGTCCCGCAGCATCCCTGGACCGGCATTGAGGCTGTGGCGCACGTTGTCGCCGTCAAGCACCGCGGTGCGCACTCCCCGGGCCGTCAACAGGTGATCGAGCACATTGGCAAGCGTGCTTTTGCCGGAGCCGCTTAGGCCCGTGAACCAGAGCACGCAGCCGCGGTGGCCGTTGATGCGTTCGCGATCTTCGCGGGAGACACGATGTTCGTGCCAGGTCACATTGGTGTCATTTATCATGCAATCAAACCGCTGCGGATCCATGGTCTGGGAGGCTTGTATCCGCGCACGACTGCTGTTTCGGCCGCTTGCGGATCGCTTGGCGGCGGCCGGTCGCCGCGCGGCGCGGGTACGCGGGCAAAACCTTCCAGGATTCTCGATTTGCCGTAGTTCAATGTCAAGAAAGACAGAAAATGCCGAGCGTTCCTATTGCACTTACCCGTTTCCGTTTGCCGCTGGATCGGTTGGGATTGACAACAGCGTTGCTGCCGGGGACCGGTTTTCAGAGGTGTCGCGCGTCGGTCAGGATCGGGCGGTCAGGACCGGCCAGGCGGCGCGCAGGTACTGGAACATCGACCAGAGGGTTAGCAGGGCAGCGATATACAGCAGTGCCAGGCCGCCATCGCGGGTGGGGATGCCGAACACCGGCTCGTGCAGGATCAGCAGCACGATGGCGACCATCTGCGCGGTGGTCTTGAGCTTGCCGGACAATGACACCGCCACGGTTGCGCGCGCGCCCACCTCGGCCATCCACTCGCGCAGGGCTGAGACGGCGATCTCGCGGCCGATGATCACCGCCGCCGGCAGTGCCAGCAGGGCGTGCGGATCGGCCTGAACCAGCAGCACCAGTGCGATGGCCACCATCAGCTTGTCGGCCACCGGGTCCAGAAAGGCCCCCAGCGGCGAGGTTTGTCCCCAGCGCCGCGCCAGATAGCCGTCCAACCAATCGGTCACAGCCGCGGCGGTAAAGACCAGCGCACAGACCGGCCGCGCCCAAGGGGCCGGCAGATAGAAGATGAAGACGAACACCGGGATCAACGCGATCCGTAGCAGGGTCAGGATATTCGGGATGTTCCACATGGGGGCTGCTCCAGTTGTCCGGCATCGGCCCGGCTCCCCGGGTCGCCAACTGGCAGGCATTGTAACCGGGCAGCGGCAGCGCGGGCCGCTGCTATCGGTCGCATACGGTCTGTTGCGGCGCGAAAAGGCTGCTATCACCGGCCGCGAGCCGACGAACGGTGGTTGTCATTTGGCTTTCGATGGCGATTGATTTTTTTGATATAAAATTTCGTGATTTAAAATAATGACGTAGCGTGCCTCCGATGATTCGCGGCTGACTGTTGGGCCTGCTGCAGCGGTGCACTGATCAGATGATCTTTGCCGCGCTGCCGGCGCCTGCCGCACGGACGTTCACGCGGGCTCGTGGCAACAACGCCAACAACCGGGTGCTGGATACGCGACAGTTCGTGGCACTGGCTATGTTGCCCCATCGGCAAGGCCTGGCAAAGCTGAGTGAAGCAGATTCATCTGCTGATCGCTGACCTCTGATGTGGACCGGATGCCGTTGGGGCGCCGCCTCTACCACCGCTCTACCAGGTTTTGCCGTCCCAAGTCCGCTGTCCTCGATGATCGATGGTGAGATCCCCCGGCGGGCCGTTAGGTTTTGGTGTCGCGGTGAGTATGAATGTCTGCGAGTCGACCAAGATGCTGACTGTATAGTATTCAAAGTCGTCCGGGATGCTGGGTTTCTGGTCGTCGGGGTTATACCGGCCATTCTCGGAATAGATGCGCTCCATAAATTGGGCCAGACGGACCAGTTCACCCTGCATGGTGGCACGCCGAGCCTTGTCGACCTGGGTGCTATAACTCGGATAGGCAACCGCGGCCAAAATGGCGACGATGGCCACGGTCACCAGTAGCTCGATCAGGGTGAAGCCGCGGCGCGGGGCGCCGGTTGGTGCAGATCGCATCGCCATGAATCCTCCGGTTTGCTGGAGAGGCGGTAATCGGTCAACGCTGTCGCCCTCAACGGGCTGTCTGGTGGACATGCTGGAGACTATGGTCGATCCGGCGTGTCGCCCGACGACTATGATGCGGCCGGGCGGTCGGCCGGTGCATCGGCCGGGAGTGGGGCGGGCGGGTTGCGCGGTGGCTTCCAGTCCGCGATGCCGGCCTTAATCTTGGCAAACTTGCCGCTGATACGCTCCAGGCGCGTATCCCAGGTCTCATCAATGGGTTGCCCGCGGACGCTGACATGGAACCTGGTCATGATCATGATTAGAAACAGCGGGTGCAGGAAGGCGGATTTGACGTTCCAAGCAAATAGGGCAGCAATCACGAATGCCCAGATCGCCACCTGCGAGCCGGGCATCAGATAGGCCACCCCAAAGGCCGGTAGCAGCAGTAGCAGCCAGGTGATGACGGTCAGGATCTTCTCCAGGATCACGATCCACACCGCCGTCTTCAAGATGTCCATGGCGTTCTGGGCGTAGTACACCAGACCGTCTCGGGACGAGCGCCATGGGTTGTCGTCGCCACGGGCCAGATTGTACGAGAACAGGGTCTCGTCGATGTGGGTGGTCATCGCGTTGAGCAGTAGCCCGACCAATTGGGTCAGACCCTGCATGCCCGGGACCGGCAGCAGGCGGCCGACGAAGTCCAGGGTGCGGTTGAAGGCCTTGATCACGCCGGCGATCAGCAGATCCAGCCCGAACAGCATATTGACCTCTTTGAATCGGGCCAACACGACGTCCTTGCCGTAGGCAAACATGTGTTTCTCGCCGGTATCGATCTGATTGCGGGTGATCAGTTCGGTCAATACCGCGATGTGTCCGGCCTTGATCAGGTACAGGCCGTAGCGCACCACCATGTACCAGATATAGCCGTAGAGGCCGAAGCCGCCGATGAGCCAGCCCATGCCGATGAAGGGATGGACGAACTCGCCGAGCCAGACGCCACCGCCGACGGTGGCCCCGAGCCAAATCAACGTGCCGATGGAGACTGCCAGCAGGATCCCGAAGCGCATCAGCGCATAGGGCATCGTCTTGCGCAGCAGGCCGATGGCGGTAGCGAGGCTAGCCTGTTCGATGGCCAGCGGATAGGAATGGCGCACCGGTTGATCCGGATGGCTGAAGGCCCCGGGGGTGATCTCAGTGGTCATGGTCTGTGTTGTCGTCACCGCGCGAGATGGCGGACCTGAACGGTCGCAATGGGGAGGAGCGGAACGGCCTTGGTCGCCACCGCGGCGGGCGTCCGTGTCGCCCGAGTGAACCGCGGGACACGGCGCAGCGGCGGCTGGCGGCCAGCGCGGGGTGCGGATGCGCAGCTCTGGCACCGCAGAATGATGCGGTGCAGCGCGCTTCCGGCCAGGAGGTCGGGCCTTGGGGTGCGCTGGCCGCGGCGCCGCTCAGTCCGGCTCGGGGGACTCTAACATGCCCAGCGGGCCGGATTCAGCGGGGCCGGTTGCGGCGGGTCCGGTGCGCTGGGCTTGGCAGAGGACGAGGATTGCCGCCAGCGGCCTACGCGGCCGCTTAGACATCCTCGGCGAGCACCGGTTCGCCGCTCTCGGCCCCCAGTCGCAGATTGGCTTGGGCCCGGAACAGGCCGATCAGGGTCTTCGCATCGGTGATGTTGCCGTCGCGGCACCAGGCGAGGGCCTGCTCGAGTGGCAGCCAATGCACCTCGATGACCTCTTCCTGGTCATGGCCCAGATCCACCTCGCTCAGCCCCAGCGCCAGATAGAGCCAGATCACCTCGGCGAAGACGCCGGGGGAGCTGTGCAGGCAGCCGAGCGGTTCCCAGGTGCTGGCCACCAGCCCGGCCTCCTCGGCCAGTTCGCGCTCGGCGGTGCGGGCTGGGCCTTCGCCGGGGTCGAGCTTGCCGGCGGGCAACTCCCACAGCCAGCCGCCAGCGGCATGCCGGTATTGGCGCAGCAGACAGACCCGCCGGCGGTCGTCGATCGCCACCGCGGCGGCCCCGCCCGGATGGCGGACCACCTCCAGTTCCATGGTACGGCCATTGGGCAGCCGTACCTGCTCCACCCCGACCTCGATGATGCGACCGCGAAACACCGACCGGCTCGCCTGACCGGCCGCGGCCGGATTCCCGCAAGGGGCAGTCAATGGCGACGCCGAGGCGGGCTGCGGCGTCGACACCAGGCTGGATGCACGAGATGCGGCCGGCCCGGCGGCCGTCGGGGCAGCCGCGGTCGGGGGTTGGACCTCGGACGGAGGCGGGTCCGGAGGGAGGATGTCGATGTCGTTGCGGGATTCCATTGCCAGTGCGGAGCAGGAACGGGGCACAGGATCCAATGTTAGACCGTTCGCCGGCAATTGGGGTGGCCGGCGGGACGCGAGCCCGCACCGTAACCTGTCGGTCATCTGCTGTACATACCATAGGCGCCACCGCCTGACCGGCGCCGCCGGCGGCTGCCGGCCAGCGGCCGTGCGCCGCCACGCCCCTCTGTCCAGACCGACCGGACCACACCCATGGCCACTGTCCTGATCGTCGATGATGAGCCCGACATCCGTGAGATGCTTCGCTTTGCGCTGGAGGAGGCGGGCTTTCGCGTGCTTGAGGCCGGCCATGCCGACGAGGCGCGCAAGCTACTGCTGGAGCATCCCGACTTGCTGCTGCTGGACTGGATGCTGCCTGGGCGCTCGGGGCTGGAACTGGCCGCGCAACTGAAGCAGCATGCCAAGACCCGCCACCTGCCCATCATCATGGTCAGCGCCCGGGTAGAGGAGGAAGATCGGGTGCGTGGGCTTGACACCGGTGCCGACGACTATGTCACCAAGCCCTTCTCGCCGCGCGAACTGGTGGCCCGGGTCAATGCGGTGCTGCGTCGCAGCCGCCCGGAGGAGGTCGCCGATCAGATCGAGATTGGCGGGCTCTGCATCGATAATGTTAGCCATCGGGTCAGCGCCGGCGGGGTGGGCATCGACATCGCCCCCACCGAATACCGGCTGCTGCACTTCTTCATGACGCATACCGACCGCGCCTTCAGCCGCTCGCAACTGCTCGACCAGGTCTGGGGCGATCAGGTCTACGTGGAGGAGCGCACCGTGGATGTGCACGTGCGGCGCCTGCGCAAGGCCCTGGAGCAGACCGGCCATGCCCATCTGTTGCAGACCGTGCGTGGGGTCGGCTACCGCTTCTCGGAGAAATGACCGGCAGGCGGCCGCCGTTGCCGCTACCCGGCCAGCAAGCCGCCATAACCAACGACCAGGCGACCATTGGCCACGCCCAATCCCAAGTCTGATGATCGTCGCCCGGGCATCCTGGGCTTCGAGTTGTTGCAGCTCGCGGTGGTGGCTGCCCTGGCGGCGCTGCTGATGCTGGTCAGGCTGGGCCTGGCGCCGGCCCTGCTGATCGCTCTGCTTCCGTACTTGGGACGCCAGCTCTGGCTGCTGCTGCGTCTGACCCGGCTGATCCGCCGTCAGCATCGGCTGGTACCACCGTTCCCGCACGGCCTGTGGGGTCTCGTCTATCGCAGCATCGCCCGTTATCAGCAGCGCGGTCGCAAGGAGCGCAAGCGCCAGGTGCGCTTCACCCGCCGCTTCCGCGAGGCGGCCAATTCGGTGCCGGACGCACTGGTGATCCTGGATAAGTCCAAGCGGGTGGAATGGGCCAACCCGGCCGCTGCCCTGCTAATGAACCTGCACTGGCCGCAGGACGATGGCCGGCACCTGAGCGAGGTGTTCGAGCATCCCGGCCTGGCCGAGTATCTGGATCGCGGCGATTATGCCCGGCCGCTGGAGGCGACCCCGCGCCACAACAAGACGCTGATGCTCTCCCTGCGGGTGGCCCCCTTCGGGGAGCGCAAGAAGCAGCGCCTAGTGGTGGGGCGCGATATCACCAAGGTCTATCACCTGAACATGATCCGGCGCGACTTCGTCGCCAACGCCTCCCACGAACTACGTACCCCGCTGACCGTGATCGCCGGCTTTCTGGAGAGTCTGGCCGACAGCGCCCTGACCCCGCCGGGCCATCGCCGGCCGCTGGTCCTGATGCAAAGCCAGACCCAGCGGATGCGCCACATCGTCGAGGACCTACTGACCCTGTCTCGCCTGGAGATGGATGATCGCGCCGCGCAGATTGCCCCGGTGCCCGTGCCGGTGGAGATTGACGGCATCCTGGCCGATGCGCGTGCCCTCAGCGGAGGCCGCCACCGCATCGAGATGCAACTAGACCAAAACCTGCTCTTGCTTGGCAATGAGGCCGAATTGCGTAGCGCGTTTTCAAACCTGGTGCTCAATGCGATCAAGCATACGCCGACCGGCAGCCGGGTGCGGGTGATCTGGGGCAAGGGCGACGACGGCCCGGAATTCACGGTGCGCGACGACGGCCCCGGTATCGCCGCCGAGCACATCCCGCGGTTGACCGAGCGCTTCTATCGCATTGACACCGCTCGCTCCCGCGCCTCCGGCGGGACCGGGCTGGGGCTGGCGATCGTCAAGCACGTGCTCAATCGCCACGATGCCCGGCTGCTGATTGCCAGCGAGGTCGGGCTGGGGTCGGTCTTCACCTGCCAGTTTCCGGCCGCGAGTGCGGTGCGGCGAGATGCCGCGGCGGGGCCACAGTCGCTGACGGCCGGGGTGCCGCCGGTCAGGCCGCCCGCTCTGCCGGCGTCAGGGTCTTGATGGACAGGGCGTGGAGTTCTCCGGAGTTGATCTCGGCGCGCACCGTGTCCATCACCAGGCGCTGTTTCTTGATCAGCGACAGCCCCTCGAAGGCGGGGCTGACAACGATGGCCTCGAAGTGACTGCCGTCACCTGTGACCTCGACCTCGGCACCGGGCAGGCCAGCGCGGATGAGGGATGCGACTGCTTCTGTCTGCATAACTGCTCTCTCATTAGGACTGAGGCGATTTCTGTCAACTTCCATGCCATTAGGCCTGTCTTGACGCCCGCCTTCGGCGTCGCGCTGGCGGTCGCACAGCTTGCAATGCTTCTGCCAGCCCCGAAGGCGAACGGCAATCCTGCGTCATCTGGCATCACCGTTTTCCGGCAATTGCCCAAGGCGTAGGGACTGCCAGGTTGGCGCGCCCGGGCCCGGAAGGTCGCGACCGCTCGCTGCCGCCCGGCGCCTTTTCATGGTGTTGGCCAAGGTTGGGTTGCCGCACGGGGCCGACAAGCCCGTAGACCTGAGGCCTGGGTCGAGGGTGCGTGGAGGGCCGGAATTCGGGTGCAGCCTCAGTCGCCACCCGCGCCCCTGTTTGGCGTTGCCGGCGGCGGGTTGGATGCGGCTGGCGACCGGGGCAGCACTGCCGACGGTAGGACGGCGGCGGCCAGTGGCGGAGGGGCGACGTCATCGCCGACCTCCCCGTCGATACGGCGGCGCACCACCCAGAACACCAGTATCAGTACCAACAGCAGGCCGAGTGCCAGCAGGATGTTGCCTGGACGCGGCTCCGAGAGGCTCTCGCCGAGGTAGACAAAGACGAGTGCGTAGGCGGCAGAGATACCGAAGCAGACCGCGAAGTACTGGGCAAAGCTGACGCCGCATAGGGCAACCAGATAGTTCTTCAGGGCCATCGGGACGCCGGGGGCGAGCTTGATCAGCAGGGCATAGCGCAGGGCATTGCGGCCACCGTGATCGAGCAGACGCACCCGCGCGCGATCGAGCAGGCGCTCAGTCCAGGCGCGCAGCAGGCGATGGGCGATGGCATAGGACAGGGCGACATTGACGGCCAGGGCGAGGGCGATCCCGAGCAGATTGACCCACACGGAGAAGGTGGCCCCGGCGAGGATGAAGAATGGCGTCGGTGGCACCCCGATGGCTGGCAGCAAGGCGAGCCCGATGAAGAAGGGCACCGGTCCGGCCTCGCGCTTCCAGTCGGCGAAGACGGTGGGCTCGAAGTGGATCCAGAACACCAGCAGGCCGGCGAGCACCGAGACCATCAGCACCGGCCCGGCGAGGCCCCGAGGGTGCAGCCGCATGCGCTGCCACAGGCGCTGCAGGAAGGGTTGATTGGGAGCCTGATCGGAAGGTTGATCAGGGCGTTGGCCAGGTGGTTGGGCGTGGGTCATCGGCGGGAGACAGACAAGCGACGGGTGCTCAGGGCGGTGAACCGCCAAGGGTAGCCGATCCGATGGTGGCGGTCCTGATGCCGGCCCGGCATCAGGCTGCTCGCGCGCAAAAATAAACGGCCCCGCCGGGGCGGGGCCGTGGGCGGGCAGGCCTGGTTTGGAAGCAGGGGGCCCGTCATCATGCCGGCAGCGGGTCCGGAGCGGACCCGCGGCGCAGGCTTACATCATGTCCATGCCGCCCATGCCACCCATGCCGCCGCCGGCCGGCATCGGGGTTTCGTCCTTCGGCAGTTCGGCCACCATCGCCTCGGTGGTGATCATCAGACCCGCCACGGAGGCAGCATTTTGCAGCGCGGTGCGGGTGACCTTGGTGGGATCGAGAATGCCCAGCTCGATCATGTCACCATATTCGCCGGTGGCCGCATCGTAGCCGAAGCTGCCCTCGCCCTCGGCGACCTTGTTCAGTACCACCGAGGCCTCGGCGCCGGCATTGGCGACGATCTGGCGCAGCGGCTCTTCCATCGCGCGCAGGGCGATGCTGACCCCCACCTCCTGGTCGTGATTCACCGCGCTCATGCCGCGGATCTTGGTCAAGGCGCGCACCAGGGCGACACCACCGCCGGGGACCACGCCCTCTTCCACCGCGGCACGGGTGGCATGCAGGGCATCCTCGACGCGCGCCTTCTTCTCCTTCATCTCGATCTCGGTAGCGGCACCCACCTTGATCACCGCGACGCCGCCGGCCAGTTTAGCCAGGCGCTCCTGCAGCTTCTCGCGATCGTAGTCGGAGGTGGTCTCCTCGATCTGGGCGCGGATCTGCTCGCAACGGCCTTTGATCTCGCCCTCGGCACCGGCACCGTCGATGATGGTGGTCTCTTCCTTGCTGATCTGCACCTTCTTGGCATTACCCAGCTCGCTGAGGGTGGCCTTCTCCAGCGACAGGCCGACCTCCTCACTGATCACGGTGGCGCCGGTGAGGATGGCGATGTCCTGCAGCATGGCCTTGCGGCGGTCACCGAAGCCCGGGGCCTTGACCGCACACACCTTAATGATGCCACGCAGGGAGTTGACCACCAGGGTGGCCAGGGCCTCGCCCTCGACATCCTCAGCCACGATCAGCAGCGGCCGGCCAGCCTTGGCGACGGCCTCGAGCACCGGCAGCAAGTCGCGGATGTTGCTGATTTTCTTGTCGTGCAGCAGGATGTAGGGCTCTTCCAGCTCGGCATTCTGGCTCTGCTGGTTATTGATGAAGTATGGCGAGAGGTAGCCGCGGTCGAACTGCATGCCCTCGACCACGTCGAGTTCATTGTGCAGGGACTTACCTTCCTCGACGGTGATGACCCCTTCCTTGCCGACCTTCTCCATCGCCTCTGCGATAATCTCGCCGATCGACTCGTCGGAGTTGGCGGAGATGGTACCGACCTGGGCGATTTCCTTGTTGTTGGAGCAAGGCCGCGACAGTTCGCGCAGCTCGTTGACGGCGGCCTCGACCGCCTTGTCCATGCCGCGCTTCAGGTCCATCGGGTTCATGCCGGCGGCGACCGCCTTCATGCCCTCGCGCACGATGGCCTGGGCCAGCACGGTGGCGGTGGTAGTGCCGTCACCGGCAACATCGCTGGTATGAGAGGCGACCTCCTTGACCATCTGCGCACCCATGTTCTCGAACTTGTCCTTGAGTTCGATCTCCTTGGCCACGGAGACACCGTCTTTGGTGACGGTCGGGGCGCCGAAGGACTTCTCCAGCACCACGTTGCGACCCTTGGGGCCGAGGGTGACCTTCACCGCGTTGGCGAGAACATTGATGCCCTCCATCATGCGATTGCGGGCATCCAGGGAGAATTTGACCTCTTTGGCACTCATTGGGAATTGACCTCGATAGAATTCGGTAGGGTGAGAGCGGGTGACCACAGCGCGGGCGGTACCGGTGAACCTCGGGCCAGCGCCAGGTTTTCAGGCTTCGTCGGGCCGGGACTACCGGCGTGGTGCCTCCTGGCGGACTGGCGGGATCGTCGATATGGCGGCGGCCGTGGTCGGGAGCGTCGTCAACGGGGATCGGACCGGTTGCCCGCTCAGCCCTCGATGACGCCCATGATGTCTTCTTCGCGCATGACCAGGAAATCCTGGCCGTCGAGCTTGACCTCGGTGCCGGAATACTTGCCGAACAGCACCCGGTCGCCGACCTTCACGTCCAGGCTGCGGGTATCGCCGTTATCCATGATCTTGCCATTGCCAACGGCGATGACCTCGCCCTGGATCGGCTTCTCGGCGGCCGAATCCGGGATCACGATACCGCCGGCGGAGGTGCGCTCCTCCTCCATGCGACGGATGACGACGCGGTCGTGTAAAGGACGGATCTGCATGGGTCTGTTCCCCTCGGTTGGTGTGGAGTCTGGAGTGCTCGACACGACTCGCAGCAACGCCGACCGAGGCGGCCGGACACTGCTGGAGAGGGCGGGTTGTTAGCACTCACCTGTAGCGAGTGCCAATAATAGGCCCCGACGCGACGCTGTCAAGGGTCGTTTTTGGGGTCGTGGCTGCCCGCCCGCGGCCACTGTAGTATCCTTCCGGCCCAGCAGGCGCCTCGCAACGGCCTGCCCCCCGGCCGGCATCCTATGAAGCGGGCCTGTCAACTCAATGGAGGACTTCAGACCGTGGCCAAGACCATGCGCACCCTGACCGTGACCTGCGGGCTTGCCGCAGCCCTGCTTGCCATCCCCACCGCCCAGGCCGTCAACTTCGGCGACATGTTCAACCCCGGTCGCTGGATGGGCGGCAACAACCGCGATCGCGGCGGCTACTACGACGACTACGACGGCGGCGGCCCCTGGGGACCGGGCTACGGCGTCCCCTACGGCTATGGCGCCCCCGGCTACGGGGTACCCGGCTATGGCTACGGCGCCCCCGGCTATGGCGCCCCCGGCTATGGTGGCGCCCCCGGTTATGGTGCCCCCGGCTATGGGGTCCCGGTCGCCCCGCCAGTCGCGCCGGTGGCCCCGGCGGCCGCGGCCCCAGCCGTGGATGCCCGCGATCAGGAGCTGGAGACGCTACGTCGGCGCATCGAGCAACTCGAGGGTCGCGGCAGCGGCCAGCAGCGCCCGCCGGCAGCGCCGGGTGATGCACCGGGTGGCGCCGACGGCGGTTGGCCCAGCGCGCCGGCATTCCGCCCGATGGACCGGTACTGAGCGGCAGCCCGGCCCCACGGCCCCACGGCCCCACTATGCCGCCAGCCGGCGGCCGGGGCCGGTTTTTCACCAGCTCTCAAGCCCGGCGTCAGCCTGCAGTCAGCCCGGAGATCGCCCATGGTCCGACCCTGCCGCTTTTTTGCCCTGACCGGCCTGCTCGTCCAGCTTGTCGTCGCTCAGTTCGCCGCTGTCCTGCCGGTTGCTGCGGCCCTGGCGGATGCGGCGACCGAGTCGCCGGCTCCCTATGCCCGCTACGAGTCCAGTAGCAGCTTCGAAGATGTGATGACCGGGCTCAAGCTCGCGATCGAGGAGCGCGGCCTGTACATCAATAACGTGATGGCCATGGACGAGATGCTTGAGCGCACCGGCCGCGATCTGGGCGCCGAAGAGGTCATCTTCACCCGTGCCGAGGCAGTGGAATTCTGCAGCGCGGTGCTGTCGCGCCGGATGACCGCCGAAGACCCGATTCGCATCGTGCATTGTCCCTTCATCATCGCCGTCTACACCCTGCCGGAGAGCCCGGACACGACCTTCGTGGCCTATCGAACCGTGCCGGCCTCCGAGGTCGCTGACAGCGCGGTCATGCGCGAGGTCGCCGCGATGTTGCAGGACCTGGCCGAGGCCGCGGCGAGCTGGTGAGGCGCCAGCAGCGAGCGGCCTGGCCTGACTGGCCGCCGTGGTTGCTTGCCCGGTATCGCTACCCCGCCCGCCCCGGTCCTCGCCTGCTCGCTGACCCGGGCACCACTGCCCCAGCATCGTCCGCACCCCGGCCGTCGGACCGATCCGACGAACTCGCCGGCAGTTGATCCAGGTCGGCATTTTTTTTGCCGATCCGTGACCTGATCGCGTTATATTCGGTTGACAGGGAGTGGAGCCGCCGTTCCACAAGCTGCTAATAAACCAATAAAGACTGGTCAGGGCCAGCGCGGTTCCCACCGCGGGCCAATGATCAGCACACCAAGCGAGGCTGCCGTAACCGGCAGAGGAGAACCCTATGACTGCCATGCACATCGCCGGGCGCGAGGTCCATTTCAACAAACATGGCCTGCTGGCCAGCTTCAACGATTGGGACAACGATGTTGCCGAGGCCCTGGCCGCCGAACAGGGATTGGCACTGAACGACTGTCACTGGGCGGTGATCCACTTCTTGCGCGAGTATTACGCCTTCCATGAGATCCCTCCCTCCCCCAAGGTGATCATCCGCGCCATCGGCCATCAGGTCTCCCCCCACCTGCCCTGTACCCGCAAGAACCTGCAGTCTCTGTTCCCGATGGGCGGTTGCAAGCAGGCCTGCCGCTTGGCCGGGCTGCCAGAGTTCTACTGCCACTCCTGCTGACGATTCAGCCACAGTGGCCGGCCAGGACCGCTGGCCGCCGCAACCGGCAAAAGGCACCGCGGGCCGGAAGCCCGCTCTCCGAAGATCCTGCAGCAACCGATGACGGCCATCCCCGCCTGGGGTTGGCCGTTGCCAAGTTCATGGGTAGATGTCAGTCGCCATATCGGTGGCGATGCTCGGCCAGCATGCGCCAATCTGGTGCCTGCCGCTAGGCGATTATCCGGCAATCGCCTAACATGCCGCGGCGGTTCGCCCGGGGCGCCGGCGCATCGCATCCATCGGCCTGCGCCGCCATCCCGCCGATCCCGGCCCAATCCGGGTTGCGAAGCGGGCACCGGCCCGCCGCCGGGCGCTCCGTTCCTGCAGGGAGACTCGCGATGTCCGACCTTCTCTACCAAGGCAGCCCGTCGCTGTGGCGGACCCATCCCTTTGGCAGCCTGCTGGCGATCCTGGCCCTGCTGCTCGGCGCCTGGATCGGGCTGACCGGCCAGGTGCCCTACCTCTCGGCCTGGCTCGCCGCCCAGGCCATCACCATTCCGTTCGATCAGCGCCAGCTTGGCTATGCCCTGACGCTGATCGCGGTGCTGGTGCTGATCGGTTGGTGGTTTGCCACCCTGGTGGACCGCCTGGAGATCCGTCGCCACGAGATCATCTGGACCCACGGCCTGCTGGCGCGGCAGTACACCGAGATCAACATGGCCTCAGTGCGCACCATGCGCATCAACCAATCGCTGCTGCAGCGCCTGCTCAATGCTGGCGATCTGGTCATCTTCACCGCTGGCGACGAGCCGGAACTGGCGGTGCGTGGCCTGCCGCGCCCGCGCGAGGTGCGCGAGCACATCAAGCGCCAGAGCCGCGGCGGCGATTGATGCCCGGCGGGATTCTCGGCGTGCGCTGGCGAGCGCGGCCGGTCTGGCAGCCGCTTCGGAGACGCTCCTGGCCGCTGCCAGCAGTCCTGGCGATGCTGCTGTTGACGCTCGCGACCGCCGCGGCCGCTACCGGTGCCCTCGACCGCATCGCGGTGGGGCGCAGCATCGGCATCATCTATTCCGCCAATGCCTATCCCTTCTCGTTCCGCGATGCCGATGGCGCCCCGCGCGGCTATTCGGTGGACCTATGCCGGCGCATCGTGGCCAGCATCCAGAGCGACCTGGGACTGGACGCGCTAGAGATTCGCTGGAGCGAGGGCAACACCCCGCGGCGGGTGGCGGCTGTGGCCAATGGCGAGGCCGATCTCGACTGTGGCCTCACCAGCCTGTCGCTCGGGTTCCAGCGGGTGGTGGACTTCTCGCATCCGGTGTTCGTCGAGTCCGGCGCCCTCCTGGTGCGCCGCGACAGCGGCATCCTGGACCTGTCAGACCTGGGCGGCAAGCGCCTGGGTGTGGTTCCCGAGACCAGCGCCGAGCGGCGCCTGCGCCCGCTGCTGGAGACGCGGCTCATCAATGCCGAACTGGTCCCGATCCGCGATGCCCGGGATGGCCGGGAGCGGCTGCTGGAGGGAGAACTGGAGGCCTTCGCGGGCGACCGTACGGTGTTGCTGGGTCAGCTCGCTACGGTGTTGCTGGGTCAGCTCGCTGGGGACGGGGAGGCGGTGACCACGCCGGAACTGTTGTTGTTGGATGCCGATCTCTCGGCCGAGCCCTATGCCTTTGCCCTGCCCCGCAACGATGCCGACTTCCGCCTCGCGGTTAACCGGGCGCTGGCGCTAATCTATCGGTCACGCGAGGTCGATCGCATCTTCCGGCGCTGGTTCGGGCGCGACGGCGCGCCGTCGCGCTTGCTGGAAACCATCTTTTTCATCTACGGGGCAGAGGACTGAGACCGTCGCGTGGCGAGAGCGCACCCTGCCTCCCAGAGCAGGACGCCCAGCACTCTGCAACGGGCGCTTTGCAACGCTGATGCAGCGTTGCAGGCCGCGTTAGCGGACCACCTCAAGGGCGTGACACCCGAAGCCGGGCATCGGTCGCGGCCGTCCGCGGCGCCTGCCTTCGGCGCTCTGCTCAGTCCTCGCCGATCACCCGATCGTCCCGCGGGGTGGACAGCAACCGCTCCGCTTCGGACTGATGGCGGGCGAAGATCAGGCGATAGTCATCGACGGCATCGGACGCGCGCTCGGCACGCAGCCCGCGCACCAGGGTGCGGGCATCCTGATAGCGTTCCTTGGTATCGATGTAGGTCAATTGCAGGGTTGGACTGACCTTGTACACGAAATACGGCATGTGATGGTTCCTCAGATGGAAAAGGTCCCATGGTCAAGAGGGTTCCGATGGCCGCCGGCAAGGCAGGTGCCGACAGCACCCGGGGCGCGCATCTTGCCGCATGGTCAACCGGTGTTTGTCGCAGAAAAGCCGCCCTGGTGCAAGACCAGCAGCCATGCCCTCACCCGGTTCCGACCATATCGGGTGTAACCACTGGGTTACCGGGCAATAGCCGCCCGGGTCGGCTCCGTCGCGATCGCCGCATCGGCCGCGGCAGCGATCGGTCCTGCTGCCCGGTAACAATCCCCGGCAACAATCCTCGGCCTGCGCGATCGATGGATGCGGGGGCCAGCCCTAGGGGCCGGCATCAGCGGGGCGGCTTGGCGATCGATCCCGGGGAGGGAAGATCGAGGATCGGGAATGGGACCCGGGGCGCTCATTCGCTGCGCAAGGCGCTGTGGATGCGCACCGCCAGTTCGGTGCTGATGCCGTCGACGCGGGCGATGTCTTCGGGGGTGGCCTGGCCGAGCCCGCGGAGGCCACCGAAGGCCCGCAGCAGGGCCTGGCGCCGCTTAGGGCCGACCCCCGGAATGCCCTCCAAGACCGAGGTACGCCGCGCCTTGTCGCGGCGCTGGCGATGACCGGTGATGGCGAAACGATGCGCCTCGTCGCGAACCTGGGCGATCAGGTGCAGCGCTGGGGAGTCGGCGCCGGGGATGATCGGGGTTGGCTGGTCGGGCCGCCAGAGCTGTTCGGCACCGGCCTTGCGGTCCGGCCCCTTGGCCACCCCGACCAGGGTCAGGCCGGTGATGCCCAGTTCCTGCAGTACCGCGGCGACGGCGCCGAGCTGGCCCCTGCCGCCATCGATCAGCAGCAGGTCCGGCAGCGGTACCTCGCCTTGCTGGACGCGCCGGTAGCGCCGGGTCAGGGCTTGCTCCAGCGCGGCATAGTCGTCGCCTGGGGTGATGCCGTCGATGTTGAAGCGGCGATAGTCGGACTTGCGTGGTCCCTCGGCGTCGAATACCACGCAGGCGGCCACGGTGAGTTCGCCGCCGGTGTGGCTGATGTCGAAGCATTCCAGGCGCCGCGGCGGCTCGTCCAGTTCGAGTGCGGTGCGCAGGGCCTCCAGCCGGCGGGTGTAGCCGGCGCGGCTGCCCAGGCGCGACTGCAGGGCGAGTTCTGCGTTCTGTTCGGCCAGGGCCAGCCAGCGAGCGCGGTCGCCGCGCAGCCGATGATGGATGCTGACCCGCCGCCCGGCCTGTTCACTGAAGGCAGCCTCCAGAAATTCGATCTCCTCGGGCTCGACGTTCACCAGCAACTCGGGCGGGATCTCCTTGTCGGCATAGAACTGGGCGAGGAAGGCGGCCAGGACCGCCGCGCGGCCGGTGCTGGCCGGTACCTGGGGGAAGAAGGCCTTGTTGCCCAGGTTGCGCCCGGCGCGGATGAAGAAGACCTGCACGCAGACCAGGCCGCCGGCCTCGGCGATGGCGATGAGGTCGAGATCGCCCCCGTCGCCGCTGATGTACTGGCGCTGCTGAATACGGCGCAGGGTGGCGATCTGGTCGCGCAGGGCGGCGGCGTGCTCAAAGGCGAGGTCGGCGGCGGCCTGTTCCATCCGCGCTCCCAATTCGGCGATCACCTCGTCGGTGCGCCCTTCCAGGAACTTGGCGCTAGCCGCCACGTCCAGGGCATAGTCGGCCGGGCCGATCAGGCCTACGCACGGACCGGCACAGCGCTTGATCTGGTATTGCAGGCAGGGGCGTGAGCGGGCGCGGTAGAAGGCGTCCTCACACTGGCGCACCGGAAACAGCTTCTGCAGCAGTTGTAGGGTCTCTCGCACCGCCCAGGCGCTGGGATAGGGGCCGAAATAGCGGCCATTGCCGCGCCGTGGGCCGCGATAGAAGGCGAGCCGCGGGAAGGTATCGTCGCTGAGATAGATGTAGGGATAGCTCTTGTCGTCGCGCAGCAGGACGTTGAAGCGCGGCCGATGGGTCTTAATCAGGTTGTTCTCGAGCAGCAGCGCCTCGGCCTCGGTGCGGGTCACCGTGACCTGGATATCGGCGATTTGCGCGACCATGACCTGTAGCCGGCGGTTTAAGGCGCGCCCGAAATAGCTGGCGACGCGCCGGCGCAGGTGCTTGGCCTTGCCCACGTAGAGCAGGCTGGCGTCGGCGGCGAGCATGCGATAGACCCCGGGCTGGGCCGGAATCTGCGCGAGTACGGCGCGATGATCGAAGGTGGCGGACACGGGACAGTCGGGCGTCTCAGTCAGCCGGGCAGGTTGCGGGCGGCGATCGCGGATTGCAACCAACCAGCCGCTCTGGATACCAATGGCGATGCGCTCCCAGAAGCGCGCTTAGGGCGGGGTCATGATGCCCCAGCCGCTGGTGGGATGCTGGATCAGCAGGGCCAATCGCGGGCCGCCGATGCTCCTGCTGCGTCGGAGAGTCGCGTGTCGCTCGTGAAT
>REDK01000091.1 GCA_007693535.1 Chromatiaceae bacterium | reverse complement strand
CCTCGGCCTCGGCTCGGGCGGTCGCCTCCAGCCGCGCCTGAGCCTCGGCCTCGGCTCGGGCGGCGGCCGCCTCGGCGCGCTGTTCGAGCGCTTGCCACTCCGGCAGCACAAAGTCGGCGTAGACCGGGTCGCGGTGCATCGCCTGCGGTCCGGGCTGGTCGGCAAGATCAGTCAGCCGGAATTGCAGACCCGGCAGCACCGTCGAACGGATCACGCCGTCGACGGGCAGGTGCGGCACATAGACCCCACCCGGGCCGAGCCGGAAGAAGGCCTGCCGCGCCGGCTCGTGATGCAGGATGAAATACTCCGCAACCCCGGCGACGGCGTATTCGGCCTTCTTCACCACCAAATCACGCGCGCTGCCGCCGGGCCGCTGGTCCGAGAGGGCCTCGACACAGAGATCGAAGATGCCGTGATAGGAGACATCGATCGGCAACAGCGGATTGGGGTTGTCGTTGCGCACGACACCGAAGTCGGGCTTGCGGATGACGATGCCACTGGGCAGCCGCAGGCGAAAGCCCATCTCCAGCCCGACCACCTGCGCCAGCGGATGGCGGCGCAGGTAGTGACGCACCAATTCGAGCAACCACAGATAGACCAGCCAGGTCTTGAAATCCGACACCGGTTTCTCCTCTAGCCGGCCGTTGTTCCATTCGTAGTGGTGGTCCGATTCCAGGTAGTAATCGGTCCAGTAGGTGGTTTCCGAGACCAACCGCCCGTCGGCGGGGCCGGCATCCAGACCAGCGGCCGGCACCGCGGGTGCGGCCGGGGCAGCGAGCAGGGTCGGACTCATCACTTGGGCCTCGCTTCGGATAGACGGGCGCGGTCATGACGGTTGCCGGACGGCAGGCAGGCCCCAGTCAGCCGGCACCCTGGTGGTCAACCGGGGAGCGCAGACGGTCCGGGCCAGTGGCGCTCCCCAGCTGGGACCCGCGGCGGCCCGGACTGGCCCGGACTCGATGCGGGCTTGGACTCTTCGGCCTGGTCTCAGAGGCCTAGTCTCAGATCAGGCCCAGGGCAACCATCGCCCGCGCTGCCTTGACGAAGCCGGCGATATTCGCGCCGACCACATAGTTGCCGGGGACGCCAAACTCCGCGCTGGTCTCGTAGCAGGTGCGATGGATGTTGATCATGATCTCGCGCAGGCGCTGCTCGGTGTACTCGAAGCTCCAGGAGTCGCGGCTGGCGTTCTGCTGCATCTCCAGGGCGCTGGTGGCGACCCCGCCGGCATTGACCGCCTTGCCCGGACCATAAGCGATGCCGGCCTCCAGGAAGAACCGAATGCCTTCCGGGGTGGTCGGCATATTGGCCCCCTCAGCCACTGCGATGCAGCCCTGCTTGACCAGGGTCTCGGCATCCTTGCCGGTGAGTTCATTCTGGGTCGCACAGGGCAGTGCGACGTCGCAGGGCACAGTCCAGATATTGCCGTCTTCCAGGTAGCTGACGCCGGGGCGCTCCTGGGCATAGGCACTGATGCGGCGGCGCTCCACCTCCTTGATCTGCTTGAGCAGGTCGAGATCGATGCCGTCCTGATCGACGATCACGCCATCGGAGTCGGAGCAGGCAATGACCCGCGCACCGAGGGCCATCGCCTTCTCGATCGCGTAGACGGCAACGTTGCCGGAGCCAGAGACGACACAGGTCTTGCCGTCGAGGGACTGGCCGCGGGCCTTGAGCATCTCCTGGACGAAGAAGATGGTGCCGTATCCGGTGGCCTCGGTGCGGGCGCAGGAGCCGCCCCAATCGAGCCCCTTGCCGGTAAAGACGCCGGACTCATAGCGGTTGGTGATGCGCTTGTACTGGCCGAAGAGATAGCCGATTTCGCGCTGGCCGACGCCAATATCGCCGGCCGGGACATCGGTATATTCGCCGATATGGCGATAGAGTTCGGTCATCAGGCTCTGACAGAAGCGCATGATCTCGCTGTCGGACTTGCCCTTGGGATCGAAATCGCTGCCGCCCTTGCCGCCGCCGATCGGCAGACCGGTCAGGGCGTTCTTGAAGATCTGCTCGAAGCCTAGGAACTTGATGATGCCGAGATAGACCGATGGGTGAAAGCGCATGCCGCCCTTGTAGGGGCCGAGCGCGCTGTTGAACTCGACGCGAAAGGCGCGATTGATCTGTACCTGACCGCGGTCGTCCTGCCAGGGCACCCGGAAAATGATCTGCCGCTCCGGCTCGCAGATCCGCTCGATGATCTTCTGCTCAGCAAACTCCGGATACTTGACCAGCACCGGACCGAGGCTCTCCAGCACCTCGCGCACCGCCTGGTGGAACTCGGTCTCGCCGGGATTGCGACGCAACACGTGTTGATAGACGGGCTCGAGCTTCTCATCGAGGCCTGCTGGCATGGGGACTTCCTCTTGTGGACAGGGGCCGGCTGACGCGCCAGCCGGCCCAGGGGGTTGCAGCCGCACTGACCGCTGGCAGGGCGGGGGCCGCCGGGATGGCGGCCGCGCGACCGGGGATGACGATGCACGCGGCAGCGCGCGCCGAAGCGCGCGTTGGATGGGGCGATCAGCGCAGTTGCTGCAGCGCCGCGATGCGCTCCGCCAGCGGCGGATGGCTCGCGAACAGACTGCCGATCTTGCCGGAGATACCGAAGGCGGCAAACTCCCCGGCGGGCAGGTCGGCGGGTTCGTACTGGCGTTGCAGGGCCTGCAGAGCGGCAACCATCTTGGCCCGGCCGGCCAGTTGGGCACCACCCGCGTCGGCCCGGAACTCGCGGTAACGCGAGAACCACATGACGATGATCGTCGCCAGCACCGAGAGCAAGACTTGGGCGATCATCGAGACCAGAAAGTAACCAATACCGGGACCGGACTGCTGGCTGTCGGGGCCACGCATCATTTGATCGACGACGCCGCCGATGACCCGGGCCAGCACGATCACGAAGGTATTGAGCACGCCCTGGATCAGGGTCAAGGTGACCATGTCGCCGTTGGCCACGTGGCTCACCTCGTGGCCAACCACGGCCTCGACCTCGTCCTTGGTCATGTGCTGCAACAGCCCGGTGCTGACGGCGACCAGGGCATTGTTGCGATCCCAGCCGGTAGCAAAGGCATTGGGCTGGGGCGAGTCGAAGATGCCGACCTCGGGCATGCCGATGCCGACCTGCTGCGACTGACGCCGCACCAGGTCCACCAGCCAGTACTCGAAGGGGGTGGTCGGCTGCTCGATGATCTGCACCCCCATCGACCGCTTGGCCATCCACTTGGAGATGAACAGCGAGATCAGCGAACCACCGAAGCCCAGCACCATCGCGAAGATGATGAGTTCGGTGCCGGCTGGGGTGCGGCCGATGCCGAGCAGCGTCAGCACCAGGTAGAGCACCGTGAGGACGGCAAAGTTGGTAGCCAGAAACAGAATGACACGCAACATCTTGGTAAGACCCTCTGCAAACTGTGCGAGCACCGCTGCCGGCCGGGCCCCGGGGGCACCGAGGCGGCCCGGGTGGCGGCCGACGGATTGCTGCCTATTATCCTAGAAACGGCAGTTGACCGCTTCGTGCATCCCAGAAGTGGTTGGTTGGTTGGTCCAAGATTCTGCGATGGCCGGGGCATCACCTTTCGGTTGCCGGTCGCGACGCCCCGCTGATCTCAACCAGGGGCCACGCCCCGCGCGGCGCCCGGCTGCGTGACAACGCGTTGGAATCGAATCACTCTTCCGCCGCCCGGCGCCTTGCCGGACACCACGCGGGACGCACCCTGGGGGCCGTTCAACTGCCGCTTCTAGGATTATATGCGTCGGACGCGCGCGACCGAACGATGACCGCAGGACCTGGCAGCAGCGGTCGGCCCGCAGCCATGACTGGCTCACGGCCGGGGTCGCGACGGTCGCCAGGTCAGAGCCGCCGGGTTGAATCCCATCCATCGTCAGTCGCGAGCTGGGACTGATGGGTGTCGAACGGGCCGCCAGCCGACCGCAAACCAGCAGGTAAAATCGGTACTGGACAACCCGCGCGGGCGCGGCTAAGATGTTCGGCCTTGGTCACGGGGCCATAGCTCAGCTGGGAGAGCGCAACACTGGCAGTGTTGAGGTCGGCGGTTCGATCCCGCCTGGCTCCACCAAAAATCCCGGCGTCGGGAGGACAGAGCGATTTGTCCGCGGCGCACCGGTCCGGTCCGTCCCAGCACCTGTGCTCCCCCTCATCCAGGCTGAGCACAGCGACGCCAGCGACTGACCGGACTTTTTTTACCGTCCTTTCCAGTCCCCATCGTCTAGAGGCCTAGGACATCGCCCTTTCACGGCGGCAACCGGGGTTCGAATCCCCGTGGGGACGCCAATTCCAAAGCAACCAAGGCCGCCCTCAGGCGGCCTTTTTTGCGATCATGACCGCTGCTGGTCCCGCGCAGCGCGCCGACTCTCGCCCCGCCGATAACCAACCGGGCGCACCATGGACCCCTTTGTGCCAGCCATGACCCCATCACGGCAGCGCCAACCAGATCGCACCCGGCGCCGCCACCTGGCCGGCGGCGCGTTGTTCGTTCTACTCGGCGCCGAGGCCGCCGCCAGCGGGGCGCCGGCTGGACCACCAGCAGCAACTCGCTTCGCGCTCACCCCGATCCACCAATTCGACGCCAACCTGGATCGCGGCGGCCGGGCCGGTTTCTCGGGGCTACTCGGCTCGGTCAGTCATACCTGGCCGCTGGCTGGCCGCTCCAGCATCGGTCTCGGCCTGCGACTGAACTATCAGGACTGGCAGTTCGATCATCCTCGCGGACTCGGCGGCAGCGCCCCCTGGGACCAGGTCTATCGGGTTGCCCTCGCGCTGCCCTACAGCCTTGGGCTGGGCGATGACTGGCGCCTCAGCCTGACCCCGACCCTGGAATATGCCGGCGAGTCTGGCGCTCGCTTCGGCGACGCCCTGGAATACGGTGGGACCGCCGCAATCGCCCGCACCCTAGGGCCAGACCTCGCCCTCGGGCTCGGGGTTGGCCTGTTCCAGGGCCTGGAGCGCACCCGCGCCTTTCCCTTCCTGTTCGTCGACTGGCGCCTGAGCGACCGGCTGCGCCTGACCAACAGCACCAGCGCCGGTCCGGCAGGACCAGCCGGGCTGGAACTCGGCTATACCCTACCCGCCGGCTGGAACGCCGGGCTCGGCGGCGCCTGGCGCTCGTTCCGCCAGCGGCTGGATCGCAACGGGCCGCACTTGGGCGGCATCGGCGAGTATCGATCGGTACCGGTCTATCTGCGGATCGGGCGCCGCCTCGGGCCGCGGCTCAGTCTGGATCTCTATGCCGGGGCTGCCGTTGGCGCTCGGCTGCGGGTCGAGGATGCGGGCGGCCGCCGGCTTTATCAGGACAACCAGGCAACGGCAGCGCTGCTCGGGTTGTCCTTCAGCGGTCGTTTTTGAAGCGGTGGGCTGACTGGGGGTCTGCTGTGGAGAATGCCGCATTGACGGCGGTTCTTGCGCCATTGATCCGGTGCGGCTCAAGTACGGCTGAAGCTGCACTGACGGCGGCACCGAAGACCGCGGGTGCGCAGCGGGGGGCGACCCGCTTGGGTTAGTATTGGCAGCCGCATCGACCGTTGCCGCCCGCCTCGATGATCGCCACGCCCGCGCCTGCTACCCCGCTGCCCGCCTTGAACGCCTTGGAGCGACGCTCGGCCATCGGCCTGGCGGCGATCTTCGCCATGCGCATGCTCGGGCTGTTCATGATCCTGCCCGTGTTCGTGCTGCATGCCCACGCGCTGGACGGCGCTACCCCGGCCCTGGTCGGGCTCGCCATCGGTGCCTATGGCCTCACCCAGGCCCTGTTCCAGATCCCTTTCGGCCTGGCCTCGGACCGGCTTGGACGCAAACCGGTGATTCACGCCGGCCTGTTGATCTTCGCCCTGGGTAGCGTGCTTGCTGCCGTCGCCGACTCGATTCAGGCCGTGATCATCGGCCGCGCCCTGCAGGGCAGCGGCGCCATCGCTGCCGCCAGCATTGCCCTCGCCGCCGACCTCACTCGCGAAAGCGTCCGCACCCGCGCCATGGCCGCGATTGGCATCAGCGTCGCCCTGTCCTTTGCGGCCGCCCTGGTGCTCGGCCCGGTGCTGGGGGAACTGATCGGGATCAGCGGCATCTTCTGGTTGACCGCGGCCCTGGCCATCCTCGGCATGCTGGTGCTGGCGCTGCTGGTGCCCACCCCGGCCTGCTCGCGCCGCCATCGCGATGTGGCACCGGTGCTCGGGCAACTGGGCAGCGTGCTGCGCGACGGCCGCTTGCTGCGCCTAGATGCGGGCATGTTCCTGCTACATCTGGGCATGGTCAGCCTGTTTGTCGTGCTGCCACTGACCCTAACCGATGCCGGCCTGCCGGCGGCGCGGCAATGGCAGCTCTACCTGCCGGTGGTGCTGCTGTCGATTGGACTGATGATCCCGTTCATCCTCCTAGCCGAACGCGGCGGCCGGGTCAAGGCGGTGCTGCTGGGGGCGGCAGCGGCACTGGTGTCGGTGATGATCGCGCTCGCGGTCCTGGAGGCGACCCGCCCGCCAGCGATGCCCTGGCTACTCGCCGCGGCGCTGGTGGTGATGTTCACGGTCTTCAATCTGAAAGAGGCCATCTTGCCCGCGTTGGTGTCCAAAGCGGCCCGGGCGGGCGACAAGGGTACTGCCACCGGGGTGTTCTCCAGCAGCCAATTCGTCGGCGCCTTCTTGGGCGGGCTGAGCGGTGGCCTGGTCCATCAGGCCTTCGGTAGCAGTGCGGTCTATTTGATCGGCGCCGGGACCGCGCTGCTCTGGCTGGCGGTCTTGGTGACACTGCGGCCGCCGGGGGCGCTGGCCGACCACATCCTGCCACTCGCGGCGACCCCCGCCACCGACACCAAACACCTGCGCGCCCGGCTGTTGGCCGTCCCCGGGGTCGAGGATGCCCTGATCGCTGCCGACGAGGGGGTGGCCCACCTCAAGGTGGACAGTGCCCGACTCGATTGGGCAAGATTGAAGCTGATCGCCGCTGCACCCTGACCTCCCGGCACCGCTGCCGGTTCCGCATCGACCCGCTGCGTATACGATTGCCCGGCCCATGCACGGCCGGCCACCCGTTACTGACTCACTCCGCCGTTCTGCCTGTGGGAGGCCCTATTCATGAGAGGCGTCAATAAAGTGATCCTGGTCGGCAATCTCGGCAATGATCCGGATGTGCGCTATCTGCCAAGCGGCGATGCGGTGGCCAATCTGAGTATCGCCACCAACGAGGTCTGGCGGGACAAGAACACCGGCGAGCAACAAAAACGCACCGAATGGCATCGGGTCGCGATCTTCGGCAAGCTGGCGGAGATCGCCAAGCAATATCTGCACAAGGGCTCGGCGGTCTATATCGAGGGCAAGCTGCGCACTCGCAAATGGCAGGGTCAGGACGGTCAGGATCGCTATACCACTGAGGTCGTGGTCTCCGGTTTCGACGGCAATATGCAGATGCTCGATAGTCCGGCCGGCGGGGGGGGCACGGCCAGCTTCGATGACGGCCCTCGCGGCAGCGCTGCTCAACCCTATACGCAGGGAACGGGTGGATACGATGCGGCAGCCCCGGCAGAATCCGGCGGCGGCGGCGCTGGCAGCCCTGCCGATTTTGACGACGACATCCCATTCTGACCAGCGTCCATCTGCAGCCTTTAGCCCAGCCCTCAGGAATCCCGCATGCATCCCCATCCCCGTATCCTCCTTATTGGTTCCGACGGCCAGGTCGGCTGGGAACTGCGCCGCACCCTGGCGCCAGTGGGACAGGTGATCGCAGCCTCTCTGCATGGTCACGATGGACCCGCTGTGGATCTGCTCAAGCCGGCCTCGGTGCGCAAGCTGTTCAGCGACACCAACCCGGACTGCGTCGTCAATGCCGCCGCCTATACCGCAGTGGACAAGGCCGAACAGGAGCCGGCCCGGGCGCAGGCCATCAACGCCGATGCGGTCAGCCTGATCGGCGAACTGGCGGCGGCCGCGGGCAGGCCGGTGCTACACTATTCCACCGACTTCGTGTTCTCCGGTGCCACCGAACGCCCCTATCGCGAGGACGATCCACCGCAGCCGCTGAGCGTCTATGGCCGCACCAAGCTCGCCGGCGAACAGGCCCTGTTTGACAGCGGCGCCGATGCGCTGGTCTTTCGCACCGCCTGGCTCTATGGCGTACGCGGCAGCAACTTCCTGCTGACCATGCTCAACCTATTTCGCGAGCGCAGCGAGCTGCGGGTGGTCGATGATCAGATCGGCACCCCCACCTGGAGCCGGATGTTGGCCGAGGTCAGCGCCCAGGTGCTGCACCGGATCTTCACCGGCGACCTGACACTGACCGAGGTCAAGGGCCTTTATCACATCACCGCTGCCGGGGCGACCTCCTGGTTTGGCTTCGCCGAGGCGATCGGCACCGCCACCGGCAACCGCTGCCAGGTGCTACCCATCCCGACCAGCGAGTATCCGGCCCCGGCCCGCCGGCCGGCCTATTCGGTGCTCGATACCAGCCGCTTCCGCCGCACCTTTGCGCTGACCCTGCCCGACTGGCGCCAATCCCTTCCCCTCTGTCTCGCCGATCTGCCCCGGCGTGGCTGAATCTACCCTTGGGTTTCCGGGTTGTAGGGCCTAGTTACGACGCAGGCCGCGCCGGCTACCCGCTGCATCGTCAGGACCGAGTGGCACCACCCCACCGATCCTGGTCGCCTTGCCGCCATCCTCGCCACCTCAAAGCTGGTGCGAAATTTGCCTGGGTCTTCCCCCGAAGACCAACCTCCTCACCGTCGCCGACCTGCCAGGGACCGGTCAGCGGCGCATAACACAATTCACACCGAGCTTCACGAGGGGAACGACCACCATGACTATGAGGCACGATGGGGCCAAGCGCACCAAGCACCGCCGGCTGTTGCAGTGGGTCGATGAGATGGCTCAACTGTGCACGCCCGAACGGATCTACTGGTGCGATGGCAGCCAGGAAGAGTACGACCGCCTGTGCGATGAAATGGTGCAGAGCGGCACCTTCATCCGGCTCGATCCGGAGAAGCGTCCCAACAGCTTCCTGGCCCGCTCCCATCCCAGCGACGTGGCCCGGGTCGAGGACCGGACCTTCATCTGCTCCCAACGTGCCGAGGACGCCGGCCCCACCAACAACTGGATGCCGCCGGCCGAGATGCGTGCGCGTCTCAACGACCTGTTCACCGGCTGCATGCGCGGACGCACCATGTACGTGATCCCGTTCAGCATGGGACCGCTGGGCTCGCCGATCGCCCACATCGGCGTGGAGATCACAGACTCCCCCTACGTCGTGGTCAACCAGCGCATCATGACCCGCATGGGGCAGGCAGTGCTCGACGTGCTGGACGATGATGGGGAGTTCGTTCCCTGCATGCACAGCGTTGGTGCA
The DNA here is from genome assembly GCA_007693535.1 of Chromatiaceae bacterium. Taxonomy (GTDB): domain Bacteria; phylum Pseudomonadota; class Gammaproteobacteria; order Chromatiales; family Chromatiaceae; genus Lamprobacter. The sequence goes on along the minus strand of REDK01000091.1, from coordinate 19,285 downwards.
CCGCTGGAGACCGGCGAGGTCGACGTGCCCTGGCCCTGTGCCCAGAGCATCGAGGACAAGTACATCAGTCATTTTCCCGAGACTCGGGAGATCTGGTCCTACGGCAGCGGTTACGGCGGCAACGCCCTGCTGGGCAAGAAATGCTTCGCGCTGCGTATCGCCTCAGTCATGGCGCGCGATGAGGGCTGGCTGGCCGAACACATGCTGATCCTCGGGGTCGAGTCCCCGGAGGGTCACAAGCGCTATGTCGCCGCCGCCTTTCCTAGCGCCTGCGGCAAGACCAATTTCGCGATGTTGATCCCGCCGCCGGCCTTCGCTGGCTGGAAGGTCACCACGGTCGGCGACGATATCGCCTGGATCAAGCCCAATCCCGCCGACGGCAAGTTTTACGGCATCAATCCAGAGTACGGCTTTTTCGGCGTCGCGCCCGGCACCAACGAGAAATCCAATCCCAATGCCGTCGCCACCCTGCACGCTAACGTCATCTTCACTAATACCGCACTCACCGATGACGGTGATGTCTGGTGGGAAGGCCTCACCGACGAACCGCCCGAGCACCTGATCGACTGGCAGGGGCGCGACTGGACCCCCGGTTGCGGCCGTCCGGCGGCTCACCCCAATTCACGTTTCACCGCCCCTGCCGGACAGTGTCCCTCGATCGATCCCGACTGGGAAAACCCCAAGGGGGTACCGATCGACGCCTTCCTGTTCGGCGGCCGCGTGAGCAAGAACTTCCCACTCGTCTATCAGGCCTACAACTGGGAACACGGGGTCTATATCGCCGCGACCATGGGCTCGGAGGCCACTGCTGCCGCCATCGGGCAGGCAAGCATGCGTCGCGACCCCATGGCCATGCTGCCGTTCTGCGGCTACAACATGGCTCAATACTGGCGCCATTGGCTGCGCATCGGCCGCCTGCAGGTGACCGCGCCGCCGCCGATCTTCCGCGTCAACTGGTTCCGCAAGGACAACCATGGCCGTTTCATCTGGCCCGGTTTCGGCGAAAACATGCGCGTGCTGAAATGGGTGATCGAGCGCTGCGAGGGACGCGCCCCGGCGGTGGAGAGCCCGATCGGCTGGCTGCCTGGCTGGGAAGGCCTGCTGTGGGAGGGCATCGAGTTCAAGCGCGCCGACTTCTTCGAGATCATGAACATCGACAAGGAAAAGGCACGCCAGGAGACCAACGAGCAGGAGGAACTCTTCACCCGCTTCGGCGATCACCTACCGCGGGAGATGGAACTGCAACGGGAGATGCAACTGGCCCGGCTCTATCATTCCCCCGAGGTCTGGGATCTGTCGCGGACCTGAAGACTCAGCCCCGGCATCCTGCCAGCAGCCCCGGCCGACCGCCACCGCCCAACTGAGCCCATCTGCTGGATCAGGTGCAGCGGCCACCATCGCACCGCCTCCAACTGACGGCCCGGGCAACCGGGCCCCACGCTTGCCTTGCTTGAACCTAGAACTTGAACCTAGAAATGGCAGTTGACCGCTTCGTGCATCACACAAGTGATTGATTGGTCAGGGATTTTGTGCTCGCCTCGAGATTACCTTTCGGGTGCGGGTCGCGACGGCCCCCTGATCCCAACCAGGGGGCACGCCGTGCGCGGCGCCCGTCCGCGTGACAACTTGTTGGAATAGATCACTCTTCCGCCGCCCGGTGCCTTGCCGGACTGCGGGACCCACCCTGGGGAGCGTTCAACTGCCGCTCCTAGGTTGAACCGCGACCAGTGCCTGTGGGCATCTGCTTGCGGTCCCCCGGCCCTGTGGCGGCGACCATCTGGCGGCGGCGGGATAGCCTGGTGTCGGTGCGGCTTCAGCCGCACCGCCAACCCAGTGCGCGACCAGCAAGCGGCTTGACGACAACCGCCCGGCCCGCCAAGCATCTATGTGCCCTAGCGCGACGGCGACGCCCGCGCCGCCGCTGCCTGATCCAGTCCGACCCGCCCCCTGACCATGCGCCAATCCCCTCTCAGCCTGCGCAGCAGCGTGTTGCTGTTCGTGCTGCTACCGCTGCTGGCGGTGCTGGTCGGGCTCGGCATCTGGGGGCTGCGGGAGTTCGAGCAGCAGCTCAGCGCTCAGGCCCAGCGCGAAATCGAGCTGGTCGCACGCGCGATCCGGCTGCCGATCGCTGACGCCATGGAGCGAGACGACCCCGCCGCGGTGCAGCAAGCGCTGGACTCGGTGTTTCAGATCGATCGGGTCATCGGGGTCTATGTCTACGACCAAGGCGGTGAGCTGATCGCCACCACCGGTGCCCGCGGCCCGTCGCTGGAACGACGGCGCGATGCCCGCGCCATCACCGCCGCTGGCAGCCAGGGCGCCTTCGACGAGCGCCGCGGGCGCGAGGTGTTCTCCTTTTTCCTGACCCTGCATGACCTGTCGGCGCGGCCTATCGGCCTGCTCCAAGTGACCCGCGATGTGGCCGACCTTGGGTTGTTCCTGACCCGGATGCAGCGGGCCGGCGGGGCAGCATTGCTGGGCCTGACCCTGGTGCTGGTGCTGGTGGTGTCGGTGGGCCATCACCGCGCCGTCGGCCGGCATGCGCGCGCCCTGGTGGCGGCGATGCGTCCCGTCGATGCTGCGGCGCGTGGGCATCGGGTGCCGGTGGCTGGACCGGCCGAACTGCGTCGTTTGTCTGTGGGAATCAATCAGATGATCGCCCGCTGGGAACACTCGCAGCAGCGCCTGGCACGCCAGCGCCAGTTACAGGCCAGCCTGAAAGAGCAGTTACGTCAATCCGAGAAACTCGCGGCGATCGGCGAGCTGGCGGCCGGGGTCGCCCACGAACTGGGCACACCGCTGGGCGTGATCGCCGGCCGCGCCCAGCGTGCCGCCCGCCAGGCCCCGGGCGACTCGCGGCTAGCCGCCGAATTGCAAGCGATCCTGGCGGAACTGGGGCGGGTGGAGCGCATCGTTCGCCAGTTGCTGGACTTCGCGCGGCGCAATCCGCCGCAGCGCCGCCGCCTCGACCTGCCTCGACTGCTCGCGGGTCTGCTGGTGCGCTACCGCGAGCATGCCGAGGCCCGCGGCCTGCAGCTCGCTGTCGTCGCGGCGGATGGCGGCGAACCCCGGTTGCTGGCCGATCAGGCACGCCTAGAGCAGGCCCTGGGCAATCTGCTGGATAACGCGATCCAGGCCGCGCGCCGACAGGTCATGCTGCGCTGGCGCGTTCACGACGGCCGGCTCGAGATTGCGGTCGCCGATGACGGCCCCGGCTGCGGCGATGCCGATATCGAGCGCCTCTGCACCCCCTTCTACACCACCAAACCCAGCGGCGAGGGCACCGGCCTCGGGCTCGCGATCGCCCGGGCCGCCATCGAGGAGCAGGGCGGTAACCTGGGGCTGACCGCCGCACCGGCCGGCGGCGCCTGCTTCGTGGTATGCCTGCCAGCGGCGGACCCGAGGTTGGAACCGGCCGGCGATCCGTCCACCGCACCGGTCAGCAGCACCGCCAGCCGGTCCGCACCGCGGTCATGACGGCGACCGAACCCAGCGACGGCGAAACGATCCTGATCGTCGAGGACGATGCCGGCTTCCGCCGCCTGCTCGCCGAGGAACTGGCCGAGACCGGGCACGCCGTGACCGCAGTCGCCAGCGCCGAGGCGGCACAGCGTGTGCTGAGCGAAAGCACGGTAGCCTTGGTGCTCTGCGACCTGCGCCTGCCCGGTGCCAACGGCTTCGCGGTGCTTGCGCAGACCCGCACGCTCACGCCGCCACCGAGCTGCATCATGCTCACTGGCTTCGGCACCATCGATCAAGCGGTCGCCGCACTGAAGGCCGGCGCCGATGATTTCCTCACCAAACCGGTCGACCTGGATCATCTACGCCTGGTCATCGCCCGGGTTCTGGAAAACCGCCGCCTCAATGACGAACTGGCCCGCTTGCGCGCGCTGCTGGCAGACCGGGGCTTTCATGGCATGCTGGGCCGTAGCCCAGCGATGCTGCGGCTGTTCGAGCAGATCCGCCGCATCGCCCGCTCCGAGAGCGCGGCGCTAATCACCGGCGAGTCCGGCACCGGCAAGGAACTGGTCGCTCGCGCCCTGCATGCCGAGGGGCCGCGCGCCGACGGGCCCTTCATCGCCGTCAACTGTGCCGGCATCCCCGAGGCGCTCCTGGAGTCGGAACTGATGGGCCATGTCGCCGGCGCCTTCAGCGGGGCTCGCGGCGCCCGCCGCGGTCTATTCGCCGAGGCCGATCAGGGCACCCTATTCCTCGACGAGATCGCCGAGATGCCAGCCGGCATGCAGACTAAGCTCCTGCGGGTACTGCAGGATGGCCGCGTGCGACCGGTCGGCAGCAACACTGAACAGGCGACCGACGTCCGGGTGCTGGCAGCCACCCATCGCGACCTGGGCCAGTGCCTAGCGGACGGACGCTTCCGTGCCGACCTGTTCTACCGGCTGGAGACCTTCCGGATCCAGGTGCCCCCACTGCGCGCGCGCGGCGAGGACATCGCCGCGCTGCTCGCGCGCCAGTTGCGCGCCTGCTCCCTGGCCCTCGGCGTCCCCGAGCGCCGCCTGACCCCGGCCGCCTGGCGCCTGCTGCTGCGCTATCCCTGGCCGGGCAATGTGCGCGAATTGCACAGCCTGGTGGAGCGCATGGTGACCCTCGCCGCGGGCGAGGTCATCGAGGTCGCCGATCTGCCGGAGCGGGTCCGCGCCGGCGCGGCGGACGCCGATCAGGCCCCGGATCAGACCAAACCGCAGGGTCCAATGCCGACCGCCGGCGCGCCGGCCTGGGAGACCCTGGCCGAACACGAGCAGCACTACATCCAGCAGGTGCTCGCCTTCACCGGCGGCAACAAGCAACAGGCGGCGCGCATCCTCGGCATCGGCCGCAAGACGCTGTATCGCAAACTCGGCGACGCAGTGTGACCGATGGTCCCGGGTCGGCCTGACCCATGTGTCGTTTCGACCCACCCCAGGGACCGCGAAGCAGGCCGCGCGGCAGCCGCCTCGCGGCACGCGGCACCACCGTCCCATCGACATCGCCGCTACCCCCTGAAGCCGCGCCGTTGCGCGGTTGCACGCCGCGGAACCGGGGTCCTGTGCGCGGCCCCGGCAGCAGATGTGACGGCCATCGGCAGGTTCTGGCACGGTTCCCGCAACGGTCTTGGTGCCCGCCGGCAGCGTGCCGGCACGCATCCAACCAGAGAGGGAGTCACCCATGACCAAGACGATTGCCCGCACCCCCACCCGTATCGCCCGCCCGTTGCTGGCCGCCCTGCTCGCCGCCAGCTCCGGAACGCTGCTGGCTCAGGCCGCCAGTGACCAGGGGCTGCCGCCAGCCCCCCCGGGTCAGGCCGCCACCAGCATCGACCCGGACACCCTCGACAGCTTCGTCGATGCCTTCGTCGAGGTACGCCAGATCAGCGAGCAGTTCGAGCCGCGGGTGCAGGCGGCCGACGACCAGCAGGCCGCGCACGAACTGCAGATGCAGGCCCAAGAGGAGATGATCGAGGCGGTGCGCGAGCACGACATGACGATCGCCGAATACAACGAACTGGTGAATGCCATGCGCATGGACCCGGCCCTGCTCCAGCAGGTCACCGAAAAGGCAGCAGCGCGCCAATAACCGCGCCTGCCCGACACGGCCACCCGGACCAGGCTGCGCGCCTGGTCCGGGTGGCTGCTACCTGGCCGTCCCCGGCCCGTCTACCCGCCGATGCCGGGTCCAGTCGCGACTGCTGACCGATCATGTGATGACCCGACCCCAGCCGATCATACCCCACCATCGCCATCGCGCCCTGCTGCTGGTTATGCTGTTGCTGGCCACGGCGCCGCTCAGCAGCGGGCCAGCGGACGCCGCGGAAGTGGCCGTCCCTGTTGGAGTGCTGGCGCAGGCGCATCTGCTCATCGCGACCAATCCGCTCTTGCAGGGCTATGCGATCGAGGTCGACGCGCAGGACGGGCAGCTACGCCTGTCCGGCGTTGTCTCCAATGCCGTTGAACGGGCCCATGCCGAAGCCCTGGCTGCGCTGGTGGCTGGAGACACGGCCATCCTCAACGACCTGAACGAGGAGGGCGAGGCCACCGCCGAGGGCGACGGGCTCTATGCCCGGGTCCAGGACCTTGACGCTCGCGCGCGCCTGGCCCAGCGCCTGCGCTGGCAGGTCGGCAACGCCGGGCTCGATGTCGAGATCGAGATCGAGAACGGCGTGGCCCGGCTGCACGGGCAGGTCGGCGCCACCGGGACTCGCGACCGGTTGGTGCGGCTCGCCGAGACCACCGAAGGAATCGAGCGGGTATTCGATTATCTGATGATTGACCCCGGCCGGCTCGCCGCCGAACGCGACGCCCAGGCCGCGCGCGCCGAGACCCGCCACGACGATACCTGGATCGAGGCGCGACTGCGCCAGTTGCTGCGCTTCGACAGCACGGTCAACGATCGCACCATCGAGATCGGGGTGCGCGACGGCCGGGTGAGCCTGCGCGGAACCGTCACCGCCCTGGTGGAACGTCAGGTGGTTGAGAGCATTACCGCCGATGTCCCCGGCGTGCGCGAAGTCGACAGCCTGCTCACCTTCGAGCATCCCCTCTGACGAGCGCAACGCGGCCAGTGCGACCGCCAGTCCCGGCGGGCGAACAGGCGCGCTCCAACTTGGTCCGCATCAGCGCAGACAATGGTCCCCCCAAGCGGCTGCCGCCCAGCAGCGGCAGATTGGCAGCGGCCGGCGAAGCAGTCACAATGCCGGCGGTGCCGGGCTAGCCGATCAGTTGGCCGGTCCGATCACAGCGTTCCGCTCCCCTGCCCTGCCCGGAGGCCGATCCCGATGCCCGTTGTCGCATTGCCGTTACTGCTGATCCTGCTCGCCGCCCCGCTCGTGCTGCCTCCGCCGGCCGTCGCCGAGGAACTCTCTATCGCCGCGACGGTGATGAAGCTGCCCCTGGAAGCGGATGTCAGCATGGACGATGCGGTCGAGTCGATGAAGTTGCGCGCCAACGCGCTGAACTTCAAACTGGTCGCCCATCTGCCCCTGTCGCAGGAGCTGGCGGCACTGGACATCGAATCCGGTCGCATCGAGATCTATCAGTTCTGCGATGCCGCCATTGCCCACGAGATGCTGCAGTTCAATCCAGACTTCGCTGCCTATCTGCCCTGCCGCATCACGCTGCTGGAGGACGCCGACGGCCAGGCCTGGCTAGTGACGCTAGACTTGGGAAAGATCATTCCGACTGCCAACCTGCCTCCGGAATTGCTGGAAAAGGCCGAACTGGTGCGCGACCATATCGAGTCCATCATGACCGCCGGCGCCAGCGGCGACCTGTAGGACCACCCGACTGGCTATCCAGCACCCCCATCCGGCACCACTCACCCGGGGACTGCTGCGTCGGCCCCTGCCTTCCGCTGCCGCCGCAAACGCCCTGATACGACCGGATACGACCGGATACTTCCTGAGACTCCCCGACCTGCTGGTTTTCTCCGGCCACCGCCGTCATTTCCCCGGCAACATGCGTCGCAAGCTCTACATCCAGACCTTCGGCTGCCAGATGAACGAGTACGACTCGGCCCGCCTGGCCGACGCCCTGCGCGTCAGTCACGGGATGGAGTTGACCGCGCACCCGGAAGACGCCGACGTACTGCTGCTCAACAGTTGTTCCATCCGCGAGAAGGCGCAGGAGAAACTGTTCTCCCAGCTCGGGCGCTGGCGGCGCTGGAAACAGATCCGCCCGGATCTGGTGATCGGGGTCGGTGGCTGTGTCGCCAGCCAGGAAGGCGCCGCCATCCGTGCCCGCGCCCCCTACGTCGACCTGGTGTTCGGCCCACAGACCCTGCATCGACTGCCGGCCATGCTCAACGCCCTGCGCGCTGGTGGGACCCCGCAGATCGATATCTCCTTCCCCGAGATCGAGAAGTTCGACTGCCTGCCGGCGCCCCACGCTGAGGGACCGAGCGCCTATGTCTCGGTGATGGAGGGCTGCTCCAAATACTGCACCTATTGCGTGGTGCCCTATACTCGCGGCGAAGAGGTCAGCCGTCCGTTCGACGATGTCATCGACGAGGTGGCTAGCCTGGCCGACCAGGGCGTGCGTGAGGTCCATTTGCTGGGGCAAAACGTCAATGCCTATCGAGGCGCCATGCACGATGGCGATACGGCAGACCTGGCCTTTTTGATCCACTACGTGGCCGCCATCCCAGGCATCGAGCGCATCCGTTTCACGACCTCGCATCCGGTGGAGTTCGATCAGGCCCTGATCGATACCTATGCCGAGGTGCCGGAACTGGTAAGCTTTCTGCACCTGCCGGTGCAGAGCGGCTCCGACCGCATCCTGGCGCAGATGAAGCGCGGCCATACCGCGCTCGAATACCGCGACAAGATCCGCCGCCTGCGTCGCGCCCGGCCGGATGTCAGCATCTCCTCGGACTTCATCGTCGGCTTCCCTGGGGAGACCGATGCCGATTTCGCCGCCACCCTGCGCCTGATCGAGCAGATCGGGTTCGATCAATCCTTCAGTTTCATCTTCAGCCCACGTCCTGGCACCCCCGCCGCCGGCTATGCCGACGAGGTTCCACGCACAGTCAAGCAGGCGCGCCTGGCGCAACTGCAGGCGCTGATCGACGCGCAGGCCAAGGCCATCAGTCAGGCGATGGTCGGCAGCATCCAGCGGGTGCTGGTGGAAGGCCCCGCTCGGCGCGACCCTGCCCAACTCGCCGGGCGCACCGAAAACAATCGGGTCGTCAACTTCCCCGGCCCGGCCACCTGGATCGGGCAGTTCGTCGATCTGCGCATCAGTGCCGCCCTGCCCAACTCCCTGCGTGGCGAACCCCTGACCCCGGCGGCTATCCCGGCCTCCGCCCCACCCGGCCCTGCCGCAACCACAGGTTGAACACCGGCCCCGACAGCATTGATTTCACCCTGGCGCCGGAAGACAACGCGCGCCTGGCCAACCTGTGCGGTCAGTTCGATCAGCATCTGCGCCTGATCGAGCGCCGCCTGGGCATCGAGATCAACAACCGCGGCGGGCGCTTCCAGATCATCGGCGAGCCGACCGCCGCGGCCGCCGGTGCCGGCGTTATCGAGGCCCTCTATGCCGAGGCAGCCAACGAGGAACTGTCCCCAGAGCGCGTGCAACTGCAGCTGCAGCAGGCCGGCATCGAGTCCCTGGTGAGCGCGACCGCCACCCACCTGCCGGAGGTCGTGATCAAGACCAAGCGCGGCCTGATCAAGGCGCGCGGCCTGATGCAGCAGGCCTATCTGCACGCCATCCTGCAACATGACATTTGCTTCGGCGTTGGCCCTGCCGGCACCGGCAAGACCTATCTGGCGGTCGCCTGTGCGGTGGAGGCGCTGGAGAGCGAGCGGGTGCGCCGGGTGCTGCTGGTGCGCCCGGCAGTGGAGGCCGGTGAACGGCTCGGTTTCCTGCCCGGCGACCTGGCGCAGAAGATCGACCCCTATCTGCGCCCCCTCTATGATGCCTTGTTCGAGATGCTCGGCTTCGAGAAGATCAACAAGCTGATCGAGCGCAATGTGATCGAGGTTGCACCACTCGCTTACATGCGCGGGCGCACCCTGAACGATGCCTTCATCATCCTCGACGAGGCCCAGAACACCACCCCGGAACAGATGAAGATGTTCCTCACCCGCATCGGGTTCGGCTCCACCGCCGTCATCACCGGCGATGTCACCCAAGTGGACCTGCCGCGCGGTCAGCCCTCGGGGCTGCGCCAGGCGATCGAGGTACTGCGCGCAGTGGATGGCATCAGCTTCACCTTCTTCAGCGCCCGCGACGTGGTTCGCCACGCCCTGGTGCAACGCATCGTCAACGCCTATGACGCCTTCGACCGACAACGGGACGGCTGACCCGGGCGGCACCCTCACCACTGCCGCAACCGCGCTGGCCCAGTCTCATCCCGAGCTGGCACTGGACCTGCAACTGGCCGCCACCAACACGGTGGCACCCGCGACCGAGGAATTCACGGCCTGGTGCCGCGCCGCCATCGCCACCGCCGTGCCGCACCGCTCCGGCCCGCTGGAGCTGACCATCCGCATCGTCGACGAGGCCGAGGGCGCCAGCCTCAACCAGCGCTATCGGGACCGTGCCGGGGCCACCAATGTCCTTGCCTTTCCATTCGAGCCGCCCCCCGGCCTGGAACTCGCAGCAACGTCGGCACCAGTGCCGGCCGGGCTGCCCCACCTCGCCGGCCCGCCCGATCCGACCGACCCCCGCGACCAAGCCGATCTCGCCGACCTGGCCTGGGACCCCGGCGTCGTGGCAGTGGCCGACTGGCACGGCAACGCCGACCAGCCCACACCGGATGCCGCCCCGCCGTGCGTGCCCGACCTCAGCGGCCTGCTCGGCGACTTGGTCATCTGCGCCCCGGTCGTCCAGCGCGAGGCGACCGCCCAAGGCAAGCCAGCGCGCGCCCACTGGGCGCACCTGACCGTGCACGGTATCCTGCACCTGCTCGGCTACGATCATACCGAACCCGCCGCCGCGGCCACCATGGAGGCGCTGGAAACCGCAATCCTCGACGGGTTAGGATTCCCGCCCCCCTACGAGACCGATGACGCCCCCCCATGACCCAGGCCTGGTTCGACTACCCCGGTATCGCGCCACAAACGCCACGGGCGTCCCGACAGTGAAGGCTGCTATGACCAGCGACCGACCTCGCCGCGGTTCGTCGTCGCGCAACTGGCTGGGCCGCCTCGGCCTGGCCCGCGGCGGCGAACCTCAGGACCGCGCGCAATTAGCGGCGATGCTCGAAGGGGCACGGGCGCGCGGCCTGCTCGACCGTGATGCCCTCAGCATGATCGAAGGCGTGATGCAGGTCTCCGACCTGCGCGTCGGCGAGATCATGATCCCACGCGCCGACATGGTCCATATCCGCCGCGACGAGCCGCTCGAGCGCATCTTGGCGGTGGCGGTCGAGTCTGGCCATTCCCGCTTTCCGGTCACCGGCGAGGACAAGGGCGAGGTCCTCGGGATCCTGCTCGCCAAGGATCTGCTGACCTATTGCAGCAACGGCCCGCGCCGTGCGTTCAATATCCGCGACCATCTGCGTGGGGCCATCTTCGTCCCCGAGAGCAAGCGACTCAACGTGCTGCTCAAGGAGTTTCGCGCCAGCCGCAATCACATGGCCATCGTGGTGGACGAATACGGCGCCGCCGCCGGCCTGGTCACCATCGAGGACGTGTTGGAGCAGATCGTCGGCGAGATCGAGGACGAGCACGACTACGAGGAGGGTGCCTTCATCTACCGCCGCGGCAAGGACGAATACACCATCAAGGCGCGCACGCCCATCGAGGACTTCAACGCCTATTTCGGCAGCGACCTGTCGGAAGCGGAGTTCGACACCATCGGCGGGCTAGTGGTCAATGCCTTTAGCCGCCTGCCCAGCCGCGGCGAACGGGTGGACATCGCCAACTTCCGCTTCACCGTGCTGCGCGCCGACAGCCGCCGGGTACACATGCTCACCGCCCGCCTGCTCGGCGATAATCCCGAGCCCGAGGGGCACCGCGACGGTGCTGGCAGGGACTCGATGCGCTGAGGTTGCTGGGGGTTCAATCGGCCTGCTGGGCGGCCTGCTTGGCGTATTCCAGCCGGATCGCTTCGAACGCCTGCTCGCTCTCGGCGATCAGTTCGCGGATGCGTTCCACCTGATCACTGGTATAGCTGGACTTGCATCGGCGCGCCCGGGTCAGTTGCGGCAGTGCCTGCAGTTCCGCCACCGGCACCCCGAGCTGGATCAGGGCCATGCCGCGGTCGTAGATGGTCAGCACCAGATCGAGCAGCGCGAATTGCTTGGCCGGCGAGCAGAAGGTATCCACCTCGTCCAGCGCGCTCTGCTGCAGGACCCCCTCCTTGACCAGGGCGGCCCCCTCCAACTGCCAGCGCTGGGCATCGGAGAGGGCCTCGGGGCCGACCAGGTTGACGATGCGCGAGAGTTCAGCATCGCGGGCCAGCAGGGCAAGTGCCTCGGTGCGGCGCTGCTCCCAATGCCGATCGACCTCCTGGTGCCACCATTGCGCCGCGGTATGCACATGGGCGGAGAAGCTGCTGACCCAGTCGATGCTGGGGTAATGGCGCGCATCGGCCAGCTCCTTGGAGAGCGCCCAGAAGGTCTCGATGATGTCCTTGGTGTGGCTGGTGACCGGCTCGGAGAAGTCCCCGCCGGGCGGCGAGACGGCCCCGATCAGGGTCACCGAGCCGGAGCCGGCGGCGAAGGTCTCCACCCGCCCGGCGCGTTCGTACACCGCTGCCAACCGCGAGGCCAGATAGGCCGGATAGCCCTCCTCCACCGGCATCTGCCCCAGGCGCCCGGAGACCTCGCGCAGGGCCTCGGCCCAGCGGCTGGTGCTGTCGGCTAGCATCACGCAGTCGTAGCCCATGTCGCGGTAATACTCGGCCATGGTCAGCCCGACATAGACCGAGGCCTCACGCGCTACCACCGGCATGTTGGAGGTGTTGGCCACCAGCAGGGTGCGCTCCATCAGCTTGCGCCCGGTGTGGGGGTCTTCCAACTTGGGGAAGCTCTCCAGCACGTCCACCAGCTCGTTGCCGCGCTCGCCGCAGCCGACGTAAACGACGATGTCGGCATTGGACCAGCGTGCGATCTGCTGCTGCACCATGGTCTTGCCGGCCCCGAATGGACCCGGCACCGCGCCCTTGCCGCCCTTGAGCTGCGGGAAGAAGGTATCGATGACGCGCTGACCGGTGATCAGCGGGGCGATGCCGTCGTCGCGGCGCCGGTAGGGCCGCGGCCGGCGCACCGGCCAGCGCTGATAGAGCCGCAGGCGATGATTGTGACCAGTGCGGTCGCGCACCTGGGCGATGGTCGCCTCCAGGGTGTAGTCACCGCGCGGGGCAACCTCGATCAGATCGCCGGCCAGGCCCGGGGGCACCATGATCCGGTGCAGTACGCTCGGGGTCTCCTGCACCGTCCCGAGCACGGTGCCCGGACCGATCGACTGACCTGGCTCCAGCGCCCGGTTGGGTTCGAATTCCCATGCGCGCGCCCGATCCAGGGCCGGCAGGCTCAGCCCGCGGGGGATGTAATCGCCGGACTCCAGCGCAATCTCCTTAAGGGGCCGCTGCACGCCGTCGAAGATGCCGCCCATCAGCCCCGGCCCCAGTTCCACCGAGAGCGGCCAGCCTAGCCCGGCAGCAGGCTCGCCGGGACGCAGGCCATCGGTGCTCTCGTAGGTCTGGACGATCGCCTGCCCGCTGCTGAGCGAGATCACCTCGCCGATCAGCCCAAGTTCGCCGATGCGCACCTGCTCGCCGCTGCGCACGCCGGCGATGTCGATGGTCACAATGGGGCCGTTGATGTCGCGCACCCGCCCATGACTGTCCGTCATTGCCTTAGCCTCCAAATATGCTGCCGGTCTCGTAGCCGCTTGGCAGCAGCCGCTCCTGGATGGTCTGCTGCAGCCGCGCCCGCAGCCGGGCGCTGCGCCCCTCGAAGGTATTGTCCACGCGGATACGCCGATCCTCGCTAACCACCATGACCCCGCCCAGGGTGGTAATGGGATCGGTGTCCAACCGCACCGTCCTGGCCGCCGGCAGGTGCTCGCCGATGGTCTCCCAGTGCGCATCCAGCAGTTTGCGGTCGCGATCATTGGCCAGCACCAGCAGGCGGTCGCGCTCGATCGCGGTCACCGCGGCGACGATCAGCCCGCGCAGGTTCTCCAGCCAGGCGGCCTGATCGGCGATCAGGTTCTCCAGCCGCCCGGCCAGTTGCGCCTCGACATTACTGACCAGATCCCAGCGCATGCGGTCCAGATGGCCCTGCAGCCGCAGTTCCTCGGCCTGTACCTGCTGGCGATAGGTGCGCTCGCCGAGGGCCTTGGCAATCGCTTCTTCGCGCTGCTCGCGTAGGCGCAGTTTCTCGGCCGCCTCGCGCAGGATGCTGTCGCGGGCACGACGGCCACGCTCGCGATACTCGTTGGCGAGGCGTTCGGCGCGGGCCAGGATCGCCTCTTCGAGGGCTTGAGCTTGGGACACGGTGAAAAACCTTGGAGTCGCTGGACCGAACAGTATGGGGTTTGGGGTGTTGGGTTCAGGATCGCTCAGCGCCGCAGCGAGGCCGTGCCAAACATCGCCGCCAGCCGGTCGGCCACATCGCTGGGCAGGCGCACCGGTCCGGCCAGCGGCGGCACCGCGATGACCACGATGCGCCCGCCCTCGCGGCGAACCTGCTGCAGGCTGGGCACCTCCAGCGCCATCACCCGATCGTCCACCACCACGAAGGCCTTATCGCGAGAGGCACGCAACGCCCTTAGCACCTGCTCCACCGTCTCCCGGTCCGGATTGACATGGGTCTCGAAGCCGATCAGCCGGAAGCCGTCGGCAAGGCCGTCCTCGCCCAGGAACAGCATGCGCGTCGGCACTGCCGCGGCCGGCGCCCCTGCTACAGCGGCATCCGCCGGCAGATCTGCGGCCGCACCGGCGTCGTGCAGGTGATCGCGTTCACCCATGATGGCAACTCCCGGGCGCGCCGGCTCAGATACGGTTCAACAACAGGATTGAGACCACCAGGCCGTAGATCGCAATTCCCTCGGCAAGACCCATGTAGATCAGCGTCCTACCCAGGGTCTCGGGCTTTTCGGTGATGGCCGCCAGCGAGGCGGCACCGATCGGACCGACGGCGATACCGGCACCAATAGTGGAAAGGGCGGTCGGGATGCCGGCGCCGATGATGGCCAGGCCCAGCCCGGTGGAGACGTCGGCGGCTGCGACCGCGGCCACCCCTTCCTGCGCGAAGACCTGATCGATGCCCAGCAGCAGCAGCCCGAGCTGGGCGCCGACGAAGATCAGGAGCTGGGTGCCCAGGGCCGGTCGCAACCAGCGCCGCAGCCGCGTCCCGCCTGCCGCCGCGGCAAGCAGATCGGGACGCAACGCCAGGACCAGGCCGACCAGGATCAGGCCAACGATGGCGAGGGACATCAGGGCGACGAGCCAGTACATGCGGATGCTCCTGTTGGATTGGCCGGCCGCTGCCGACCAGGGTTGAAATGGATACCCCGGTCGCCGCCCGGGGGTCGGCACCCGGGATGGCGATACTCAGTTGCCAGCCGTCGCCAGCCGCCCGCGCTGCAGCCGCAGCGGCGCAAAGGCATGCCCCTCACCGCTGAAATAGCGCGAGAAGCCCTCGTAGTACTCCAGACGCATGACCTGGATCATCACAATCCCCCCCTCCAGCACCAGGACGAACAGATTGCCCAGGATCACCGTCAGCACATGGCCGGCACTGCCCATCATGTTGGCCAGGGTCAGGACTGCCATGGAGAGGGCGGCATGATTGAGAC
The DNA here is from genome assembly GCA_007693535.1 of Chromatiaceae bacterium. Classification (GTDB taxonomy): domain Bacteria; phylum Pseudomonadota; class Gammaproteobacteria; order Chromatiales; family Chromatiaceae; genus Lamprobacter. The sequence goes on along the minus strand of REDK01000091.1, from coordinate 4,035 downwards.
TGAAGGCCGCCACGCGCAGGAACGACAGGGTGTTGGAGATATAGCCGATGATGGTCTCCAGGGTCTCGATGCAGACCACCAGCAGCCGCTCCCCCAGCGGTGCCTGCAGATGGCGCCAAGCAGTGATCGCCAGCAATAACAGCGTACCCAGCACCAGCAGCAGCGGCCAGAGCCCGAAGCCGGCGCCGGCGGCCAGATTCAGCCCGCCGCGGAGCATGGCGCCATAGAAGGCTAGGCTCACCAGGCCATGATGATCGAACAGGGCACCGGCATAGTTGCCGACCAGCACCCGGTTGTAGATCGCCAGCAGCGAGGCACTGACCAGAAACAGCACGCCGAAGCCGAGTGCCAGTTGCAACATCAGGATCGGATGATGGATCGGGCTTCGCCACAGGGCCGGCAGCACCTCCTCGTAGCCGAACAGGCTGCCATAGAGCAGGCCAAACAGCATCGAGGCGATACCGGCCAGGATGCCGAACCGATAGACGTGCGGAAAGCGCCGGCGCAGCCCCCAGGCCACCCCGGCGATCACGGCCCCCTGCCCGAGATCGCCGAACATGGCGCCGAACATGATCAGAAAGGTCAACGCAAACAGCGGGGTCGGGTCCACCTCGCCATAGCCGGGGATGCCGTATTGGCGCACCAACAGCCCGAACGGCTCCAGGTAGCGATTGCGCACCGCCACCGTCGGCACCAGCGGACGCTCCGCCGGCAACGGGTCACGCGTCTGCATTGCGAAAGGCTGACCCAGGGCGGCGTCGAGACGTTGCTCCAGGTCGGCGCAGGCACCCGCCGGCACCCAGCCGGAGAGCATCGCCAGCGGGCCGGCCGAGCGGATCGATGGGTCCAGGGTCACCAGTGGTTCGGCCAGTAGCAGGGTGCGCCGGGCCGCCAGCAGGGCCGGGCCGTGCGTGGCCGCCCAGTCTTCCAGGGCCGCGGCTGCCGCGGCGCGTTCCTGTTCCAGGTCCACCAGCCGCCGCGCCAGGTCCTGCTGCTGCTGGGCCGGATCGGCATCGTCACGTCCGGCCGGGATGGGCAGCGCCTGAAAGCTCGCCGAGCGCAACACCGCCTCGATCTGTCCCGCCTTCGGGGCGCGCGGGCCAACGATGACCACGTGACTGCTGTCGCCACGATGCAGGAATTCGAACAGCAGATAGCCGGCCAGGCGCAGCGCCCCCTCGATGCGACTCACGTTCTCCCGCGGCACCATGCCGACATAGAAGTCCAGGAACCGGGTCTTGTTGCGCAATGCGCCCAGATCGATGTCCAGGTTGGCGAAGTTCTCCAGCGCTGCCTGCTGGTCGCGCAGTACCCGCATGCCCTCGTCGAGGTGCCGGAACTGCTCCTCGAACTGCGACACCTCGGCCCAGCATTGCCCGAGCTGCGCATCCACTGCGACTAGTTCCTCGTACTGCACCACCCGCAGCGTCGCAAGCGGCGGCGTTGACTCCACTGGCACCAGCCGGGCGATCTTCTCCAGCCGTCCGCGCGCCTGCTGATAACGGGCGCGATAGTCCGAACCCGGAATGCCAGCCGCCATTGCCTCTACCGGTGGGCGTGGATCGGGATGAAAGCGCCCGGTCTCAGCCAGGGTCAGCGCCGCCTGGGACAGATCGTCGGTCATCACCAGCAGCCGCACATGGCGCATCGGCAGCGCATGCAGACGCGCCCAGTCCCAGCTCTCGCGCCGCCACGCCCAGCGATACAGCCGCCCGCTGCCGGTGCGGCCCGCGCGCCACAGGGTCCACGCCGTTTGCTGCAACCAGGGCCACATCCGCGTGCGCAGCCAGGGCCAGAGGTGTTCGCGCAATAGTTGCCCCACGCGGGTCGCCGCCCGCAGCAGCAGGCGAGCCAGCCAGATCAGGATCGATTGGGCGACGGAAGCCGTCGTTGTCTGCTGCATGCTGCTACCGCTGGCCGGCACCGCGCCGCTCGCACCCTGACGACCGTCCAACCGCGCTTTCTAGGTTGTTCGACTGCATAGGAAGGGTTCTCAGAGCATTCTAGCGACAGCGGGGGCTGGAGCGACCATCATGCATGCTGCGCCGGTCGCCATCAGCGGGCGATTGCCGCCGCCCCGACCGCCAGTGGCTGTTCAACGGCTACCGCAATCAGGTCGCGCGGCAGGCCGAGCAATTGCCCTTGCATCAAGGAAAACAGCAGGAAGAGGTCGTTTTCGCGCAACAAGAGGTAGGCCAGGGCGCGGGCAACCGCGGATTGGCTCAAGGCGAGGCTAGAGCGGGCCACATCCAGGCTGTACTGGTTCAGGCGTTGCTGCACCTGCAACAGGTTCTCGCTGCCGGCCAGCAATGGCCCGAGCGGCTCGGGCAGCGCCGCAAGCACCGACTCCAGGCCTTCCAGCTCGGCCAGCGCCAGCAGCCGGTCGCGGTGCAGCAGATGCGGCGAGGGAACTAGAAAATAGAATGCCTCGCTGGGCGAGAGGCCAAAGGAGCAGCGAAAGCGCAGCAACCAGAGCAGGGCGACCTGGTCGAGCAGGCTGCCGATCAGGCGCCGCAGGTCGGCCTGGTTGGCGTCGCGCAAGCGCATTGCCTCCCGCAACAGGACGCTGTAGTAGCGCTGATCGATGGCTGCCTCCAGCGCGAACGGCTCGCGGCGGCGCTCGTAGAGTTCCCGCGCTTGGCGGGCGATGCTGGCATGGGGGCCACGCTCCAGCAGGCGCAGCAACTCCAACACCCCCTCGGCGCGATCAAGCGCCTCCTCGGCCAGATGCGCATGGGACGGCAGTTCGAACAGGTTGGAGCGGATCTCGGCCGCATCCAGACTAGCCAACTTGCCGCGGATCAGGGTCTTGAGATTCAACAGCGCGAACTTTCGGCCCCACGCAAGCAGCAGGCGCCGCTCCGCGCCCCTGATCGGGCGGATCAGGATGCGCAGATCCTCCAACAGCACGCTGACCAGGGCCTGCTCCACGGCCCGGCTACGAGTGCGCAAGGGACGCCGCTCCTCGGGCGGCGGCGCCAGGCCGAAGCGGGCTGCCAGCTCCCCCAGCGACAGATCGAGCAGCGGCTCGACCTGTCCCGGCGCCAGCAACCGGGTGGACATCGCGCTGACCCGGGTATTGAGATACGCCTGTTCGGCAGTGGACATGGTCGGGGACGGACCGCCCTCACCAGCGCGGGTCGATCAGGAGTGCGAAGGCTGCCTCCAGTGCCTCCCGCTCGCGCGCCTCGGCCAGTTCGCGCAGTTGCACATGGCGCTCGTCATAGCGACGGGTCAGTTCGGCGATGGTCTGCTCGGCACGTTCCTCGGCCTTGCGGATGAAGCCCCGGTGCAGGTCCGGGATGCGGGCGGTGAAGCGCTCGTCATCGGCGCGCGCCTCACGCATGGCCTCGGCGATGGTGCGCTCCTGCGCCTGCTCGGCCTCCTGGGCCAGGCGCTCAGCGCGCAACTCGGCGGCGAGCAGGCGTTTCAGCGTATCGTCCATCGCAACGGCCCCCGGGGACTGACGCGCGGTGCGGAACCAGTGCGGCCCCGCGGCAGGCCCCTAGTCTATGTGAGATCGCTAATATGCTGCCAGTGGCAGGCACCAGCCGCCGGCGCTGGGCAGGGTCGCGGCGAGCCCGCCTTCTACCACAACTGGTGCCCGCCAGACCCCTGCCCGCCCGCTCACGCCGCCCCCAAGGAACCGCCAAGATGCGCCGACCCCTGCCCATGATCCGCTGCCAACCAGTCGGACAGTGGCGCACAACGCACGCCGAATGGCTGCCGCTGTGCTGCTAGAAGACAGCGGGCTGATCATCGGCGTGATCAACAGCGTGCCGGTCAAAGGCACCAAAAATGGCGGCGATCACCGCACCGAGCGAGGTCGAGATCACCTATGCTATCCGGGCAGACCATGTCCGCGCCCTGCTCGACAAGGCCGGCGTGCGCCCCTGGGTCACAGGCAAGCGCACTGAAGCGATTTCTGTCAACTTTCATACCATTCGAGACATCTGCGCTGTCGCGATTTTCCACGGCTCGCCGCGTGCCGTCCGGGAGCCGCGCAAGCGGCGGAGCGGCATGAGAGGGTCTCCA
>REDK01000058.1 GCA_007693535.1 Chromatiaceae bacterium | reverse complement strand
TTTTCCTCCAAGAGCGTCTAGAAGTATATGGTAAGGCTCTGATGCGATTGCCCTGTCCATCAGGGCGACTTCGTGCTGCGGCTCACCGAAGGCCTGCAAGCAGACCGGCGCAAGCAGACGCTGCAGCAATACGTCGTGACCCCGCAGTTGGTGGAGTGCTTCGACCAGGCACTGTCGCTGGTCGGCAGCGCAGTCTCGGGCAACAGCTCCAAGGGTGCCTATCTGCACGGCAGTTTCGGCAGCGGCAAAAGCCATTTCATGGCGGTGCTGGATCTGATCCTGGAGGGGGATGCGGACGCGCGGGCGACTCCCGAGCTGGCCGCCGTGGTGGCCAAGCACAACCGGTGGTGGGAGGGGCGCAAGTTCCTGGTGGTGCCCTTCCACATGATCGGGGCCACGAGCATGGAGTCCGCCATCCTCGGCGGCTATGCGGCGTTCGTCCGGCAGCGCCACCCCGATGCTCCGACCCCCGGCTTTTACCGGAGCCAGAGCCTGATCGAGGACGCGCGCCAGTTGCGGGAGCGGCTGGGCGACGACAAGTTCTTCGAAGCGCTCGGCGGCGGAGGCGACGATGGCTGGGGCGCGATCGGCAGCGGCTGGGATGCCGCAGGGTTCGAATCTGCGGCATCTGCCCCGCCGGATGACCCGGAACACCAGCGCCTCGTGGGAGACCTGGTGGATGCCTTCTACTCGCATCTTCGCCAGGGTACGAGCGCCGAGGGCTACCTCGATCTGGACCGCGGCCTCGCGGTGATTTCACGCCATGCGCAGAGCCTGGGTTACGGGGCCGTGGTGCTGTTCCTCGATGAGCTGATCCTTTGGCTCGCCAGCCACTCGGCCGATCAGCAATTCCTGAATACCGAGGGCCAGAAGGTCGCCAAGCTGGTCGAGGCGGGGGACGCTGGGCGCCCGGTTCCGATCGTCAGCTTCATCGCCCGGCAGCGCGACCTGCGCGAACTGGTGGGGGAGGCGATCCCTGGCGCGCAGCAACTCGCCTTCGCAGACGTCTTGCAGTGGTGGGAGGCGCGCTTCGACAAGGTCGTGCTGGAGGATCGCAACCTCCCCGCCATCATCGAGCGCCGGCTGCTGCGGGTGCGGGACGAGGAGGCCCGGCGGGTGCTCCACGAGGCCTTTGAGCGCACCGCACAGGTACGCCGGGAGGTGATGGACATCCTGCTCACGCGTGAAGGTGACCGGGCCATGTTCGAGCAGGTCTACCCGTTCAGCCCGGCACTGGTGCAGACACTGGTCGCGCTTTCCGGTCTACTGCAGCGCGAGCGGACTGCGCTGAAGCTGATGCTCCAGCTCCTGGTTCAGAATCGCGATCGGCTCACCGTGGGTGACGTGATCCCCGTGGGGGACCTGTTCGATGTGATTCTGGAAGGGGACGAACCGTTCGCGCCCGTCATCAAGCGGCTGTTCGATCGTGCCAGGGATGTCTGGGTACGCAAGTTCATGCCGCTCCTCGAAGACGAGCACGATGTCGCCGACGAGGATGTTCGGGCAGGGCGTGTGGACGAGACCATTGCGCGGCGTTACCGGGCGCATGCTGGGTTATTGAAGACTCTGCTGCTCTCCGCACTGGCCCCGGAAGTGGAGTCACTGCGGAATCTGACGCCGGCACGTCTCGCCGCGCTGAACCACGGAACGATCCGGTCGCCGGTGCCCAACGGGGAAGCGACCACCGTGCTGACCAAGATGCGCGAGTGGGCGAGCCACGCTGGCGAGATTCACATTTCGGCCGATGCCGCCAATCCGCTGATCTCGATGCAACTGGCGGGCGTGGACGTCGAGGGCATCCTGGAAAATGCGCGGAGCATCGACAACTTCGGCAACCGGGTGCGGATGGTCAAGGAGATCCTGTTCCGGGATCTCGGCATTGATCCTCAGGATGTCGGCCTGCTCAACCCCGATTACAGCTTCATCTGGCGTGGTAGCTCGCGGGTGGCCGAACTGGTACTTCAGAACATACGGGAACTGCCTTTCGACAGTTTCCGCCCCAGCGATTCGCACTGGCGGGTACTGATCGACTTTCCGTTCGATGAGGGTGATCACACGCCGGCGGATGATCGCGCGCGCATACAAGCCTACCGCGGCGCCCACCACGAGTCGGTGCGAACGCTGGTCTGGTTGCCGTCGTTCTTGAACGACCGTGCCATGGCCGACCTCGGACGCCTCGTGATGCTCAATCACGTGCTGTCGGGGCAGCGGCTGGAGGAGTACGGCGGGCATTTGCAGCCCGCGGAGCGCGGCGAGGCGCGGACGATCCTGAGGAACCAGCGGGACCAACTGGAGAAGCGGGTCAGCACCTCACTGCAACAGGCCTACGGTATCGCTCAGGGCGTGAGCAACGCGGTGGATACCACGCATGCGCTGGATGAGCACTTTGAGTCCCTGTACACCGGTCTGCGTTTCCAACCACCGCCCGGAGGCAGTTTCCGGGAGAGCCTTGAGCACCTCCTCGGGCAGGCGCTGGCGTTCGAGTTTCCGGCACACCCCCTGTTTGAGGCTGAGATCCGACGCCCCGTGCTGAAGCGGATCTGGGCCGTGATCGAACAGGCGGTGGGCACGCCCGATGGTCGAATCGGCATGGATCGCGCCGTACGTGACGACGTGCGGCGTGTCGCCCAGCCGCTGAAGCTGGGTAACTGCGGCGAGGCGCACCTGGTGCTGAATGAGCACTGGCGAGGGCATTTCGAGCGTCAGATGGCGCGCCACGGGACCCAGCAGCCTACCGTGGGGCAACTGCGGCAGTGGTGCAACGACCCGCAGCCCATGGGTCTTCATGACGATGTCAGCGATCTCGTCATCATGACCTTCGCGGCCCAATCCGGACGTAGCTTCTATCTGCACGGTGCGACGATCCAGCCGGAAATCGGTGGCCTGAACCGGGAATGCGAGCTGCGCCCCCAGACGCTGCCGCCGGAAGCCGAGTGGACCTTGGCCGTTCAGCGTGCCGCTGAAGTCTTCGGCCTTGCCGTTTCCTCGGCCCGCAATGCCAGCAATGTGGCCACCCTGGTGGATGGGGTGCGCTCCGCTGCCCGGGAGAGGTCAGTTGCCGTCGCGAACTATGCCGCTGGTCTGGAACGGCGTCTGAAGGGCTACGGGCTCGATGCCTCCTGCAACCGGGCACGCACCGCAGCCGCTTGCCGGTTGTTGCTCGAGGCCCTGGACGAAGCCGAAGGCATGTCCGTGGTATCGCGGCTTGCCGATGCCAATCTCGAAACCTCAGGCGCGGCCATGGCGGCGGCCATGTCCAAAGTGAATCGGCTCGTAGACTGCCTGAAGTCTCCCGAGTGGGACGTCATCGAGCTGATTCGCAAGCAGGCGCCGCCGCGTCCTGAGGCTACCTCGATCCTCTCGAGCATGGCGGCGGCGCTGCGCGATGACGAGCACGTCACGGCGCTTCAGGAGCAATTGACCGAACAGCATCGGCGGGCGCTGCGCTTGCTTGAGGCGCCTCCACCGGCGCCACCTCCGTCCCCTCCGCCGACCGATGAAGTTGTCCTTCCGGAACCCACCAAGTTTCAGATCCGGCAGGTGGTGAAGCGGGGCGTCGCCGCCGCGGGCGTGCGCGAGGCACTGCAGGAAGTGGAGCGTTTGCTGGCCGAGGATCCCCAACTGCGCGCGGACGTGGAGTGCCGCGTGTTCCGTGCTGAGGATCGGGACTCCTAACGATGGCATTCTCGGCAGGTCAATTGGCGCAGCACGTGTCGAAGGCGCTGGCTCACGCCGAGGGCCAGGACGTCCTGGCCTATGCCTGGCCGGATGCATGGACCCATGGCGAGCTCCTGCAGGTGGGCGAGCGAGCTGTTCCGGTGCGTTTCTGCCGATCCCCACTGCAGGTCCGGGAGGCCTTGGTTGAGCCTTCGGACCAACCGCGACTCCTGCTGGTGGGATGTGAGGAGGCCGATCTTGGGCAGGACGTTTTGGCGCGTCTGTTCCGCCATCGCCTGCTGCATGTGGACCGCTGGCAGATGGTGAAGGAGGCCTTTGGCACGCCGCAGATCGACCCGCGGCTGTACGCGGTGCCCTGGATGCCGGATGTGTTGCTGGACCTCGCGCCACGAAGACCGACACAGCCGTTGGCCGTCCTCACCTACGATTATGCGCTGGACGCCTGCGTTGGCAGGGCGCTGGGGCTTGGTGATCAGAGTGTCGATCTCGAGTCACTGCTGTCGGCGGTCGAGTCCGATCCGGGCGCATGGAACATGCTGGCGGAAGAGCAGCGCGCGCTCTACCAACGGCATCTGGAGGACAAGCTGGGTCCGGTGGTCGACGCGGTGCTGGGGGCTGCACGCGTTGGGAACGCGCATGCCGTGCTCCCGATCGGGCTGGTTTGCGAGATCCTGTTTGGGGCGGCCGCGCCTGCACCCACTGAGCTGCGGGATGCGCGTGTTCGTTTGGAGCCCCGTGTAGGGGGGCAGCGCATGGCCGAGTCCGATGGCCGGCGCTGGGCCGAAGCCGCCGTGCGTTTGCTGAAACGCCGGGACGATGCCCAACGGCATGCGGTGTTTCGTACCGCAATCGAACTCTTGAAGGATCTGGGCGCGGAAGCGTTCGTGGGTGAGAGCAGCGTACTGCCCGAGGCACTGGACCGCCGCCTGGAAGCGCTTGCCTCGGCCCTGAACACGTTCCTGAAGAAACCCGTGTCCATCGCCGGCGTGGAAGAGGCAGCAGCGCGGGTCTTGGCCCATGCCGGGGTCGATCCCGGGCATCCAGCACCGGAAACGGCCCGCATGGTGGTTCGGCTGTGTCGGCGCGAAGCAGGTCTGATCGGGGGTGAGGTGAGTTCCGGTGTTGGGGATTATCTGCGACACGGTGCATGGGAGGACTGGGCGCGGCGCAGCCTGCATACCGTAAGACCGGATGCACTGGCCCGCGCGGTAGGCAAGCTGATGGAACGGGTCTCCGCGCGGCGGCAAGCGTCGGATCGCCGGTTTGCCGAGCAGCTCGCGCAGCGCCTTCAGCTCGGGGAATACCCGAGGGAGACCTTGCCCGTCGAGAGCGCGCTGCGGGAACTGGCCGTACCCCTGGCGGTGGAACGCCCGCTGGTCGTCGTGGTGTTGGATGGCATGTCCTGGGACGTCTACGTCGCCATCGCGCTCGAGCTTGGACGAAGCGGCTGGACGGCCTGGAAACGCGACGGTGTGCCGCCATCGCTGCTGGCCACTGTGCCCTCGGTCACGGAGTGCAGTCGGGCGAGCCTGCTTGCGGGTCGGCTCCTGCGCGGCGCATCCGGGCAGGAGAAGTCCGCGTTCGCAGCGCATGAGGGACTGAGGCGGAGTTCGAAGAGCAATCGGCCGCCGGTGCTGCTGCACAAGGCGGAGATCCAGGAGGGCAACCAGCTTTCAACCCAAGCGGCTGCGCTGCTGTCCGATCCGGAACAGCGGGTGGTCGGAGTGGTGCTCAACGCCATCGACGATGCACTGGCGAAGTCGGAACAGGTCCGGATCGACTGGTCGGTGGAGGCAATTCCCCTGCTGGGCGCGATTCTCGCGCAGGCCAGGAGCGCGGGTCGGGCGGTGCTGCTCACCAGTGACCACGGACATGTGATCGAGCGCGGCACGGTCTACCGCGGCAACCTCAGCGAGAACGAACGCTGGCGCCCTGCGGCCGGCGAGGTGGCCGCGGACGAGATCCGGATGGAGGGACCGCGCGTGATCGGTTTGATCGGCGGTCCAGTCATCGTCCCCTGGTCGGAAAACCTGCGCTACACCGTCAAGAAGACTGGCTACCACGGTGGCGTGACACAGCAGGAGATGCTCGTGCCGGTTGGAGTCTGGACTCCGGATGCCAGCCCGCTGGCAGGGTTCGTTCCAGAGTTCGTGGTTCCTCCCGAGTGGTGGGCGATGGAACGCGCTGATGTCGCCATGCCAGCCCAGGCAAGGGAAGTCCCCAGCGGACAACGTGGGAAAAATGCCAAGGCGAGGGGTGCGATGGATGACCTGTTTGCGCCCAAGCCGGAGGCTTCGGCCTGGATCAGCGAACTGCTGGCCAGCGAAGCATTGAAACGGCAACGCGGGCGTGTGGGGCGCCTGGCGCTGGATGACGAGCGCTTAACGCCATTGCTGCAATGTCTGGATGCGCAGGGAGGTAGAGCCAGCGTGGAACAGCTCGCCGCCTCAATCCAACAGCCGCAACTGCGCATGCGCGGAGTGCTCTCGGTCCTTCAGCGCATTCTCAATGTGGACGGGTACCCGGTGGTGACGGTTGAATCGGGTACTCAGACCGTCCTGGTTGACCTTCGCCTGCTTCGGACGCAGTTCGACCTATGATCACCGTTTCGCGCGCCCGTGCTGACGAGATCCTGGACGCGTTGCGCCGTGGCACCGTGCCGGAAACCGCGCTGGATGCCTTCGCGGTGGGGTTGGACCCCTATCGGCAGACCCTTGAGGATGAACTTGAGCAATGCGCGCGCGGGCGTGGGCGCTTCAAGGCCCTGCGTGGCGAATACGGAACGGGCAAGACCTTCTTCGCGCGCTGGTTCCAGGGCCTGGCCAAGGAAAGAGGGTTCGCCGCTGCCGAGGTGCAGATTTCGGAAAGCGAGACCCCGTTGCACCGGCTGGAGACCGTCTATCGGCGGCTCACGGAGCACTTGAGCACGGCGGAGGAGCCACGTGGTGCCTTGCGGCTGATTGTTGATGGCTGGTTCTACTCCCTCGAGGAGGAGGTGGTATCGCGCCGGGGAACCCTCGGTGAGGCTGAACTCATCGCCGCGACCGACGCGTTGATGCGCGAGCGTCTTCGTTCGATTGAGCGGCATGCCCCTGCCTTTGGGGCCTGTCTTCGGGGGTATCGGGAGGCGGTTGCCGCTGAGCAGGAGGAAATTGCGAGTGGGCTGATTGCCTGGATGTCGGGACAGCCCAATGTCTCGGCCAGCATCAAGCGCGCCGCCGGCATCAAGGGAGACATCGATCACTTTGGCGCGTTGGGTTTTCTGCAGGGTCTTCTGGTGATCCTGCGCGACTCGGGTTTTGCGGGCCTGGTGGTGGTGCTGGACGAGGTGGAAACCCTCCAACGGGTTCGGGGCGACGTCCGCGAGAAGAGCCTGAACGCGCTGCGCCAGTTCATGGATGAGATCGACGCGGGCCGGTTCCCGGGCCTGTACCTGTTGATCACTGGAACCCCCGCCTTCTTCGACGGGCCACAGGGGGCGCAGCGCCTGCCACCACTGGCGCAACGGCTGCACGTCGAGTTTGGAAAAGACGCCCGGTTCGACAACCCCAGGGCCGTGCAGATTCGCCTCCAGCCGTTCGATATGCCGAAGCTGATCGAGGTTGGTCGTAATGTGCGGGACGTTTTCGCTGCGCGATCCGAAGATCCGGAGCGGATTCGCCGTACCGTCGATGAAACCCTGTTGGCTGATCTCGCCGCGACGGTGACAGGCCATCTTGGGGGCAAGGTCGGGGTCGCACCGCGGATCTTCCTGAAGAAACTGGTGGCCGAAGTGCTCGATCGAGTGGACCAGTTTCCGGAATTCGACCCACGCAGGGATTACGGCATTGCGATTTCGGCGGCAGAGCTGACTGGGGATGAGCGGCGGGTTCTCGCACCGGATGATATCGAGCTCAAGCTGTGAACCCGATCGACCGACTGCACCCCGCGGTCCAGTTTCACATCGTCAACTCCCTGGGCTGGCCCCGATTGAGGGCGCTGCAGGAACAGAGCCTCGGTCCGATCCTCGACGGTGACCATGCACTGCTGATCGCACCGACCGCGGGAGGCAAGACCGAGGCGGCCGTGCTTCCCGTGCTCTCCAGGATGATCTCAGAGGATTGGCGCGGCATCTCCGTCCTCTACATCTGTCCCATCAAGGCCCTGCTCAACAACCTCGAATCGCGCCTGTCGCGTTTGACGGGTTTGCTGGGCAGAACCACGCAACTCTGGCACGGCGACGTCTCCGCTGGGGACAAGCGCAGAGCCGAACGTGAGCTTCCGGATGTGCTGCTGACAACCCCAGAATCGCTCGAGGGGATGCTGTTGGGGTTCAGGCGCGACCACCGGCGGCTCTTGGGCGCTGTCCGTTGCGTGATCGTCGACGAACTGCACGCGTTCGCGGGCGATGATCGTGGGTGGCATGTGCTTGCGCTTCTGGAGCGTATCCAGGGGATCTGTGGCCGAGATCCCCAACGGATCGGGCTTTCCGCTACCGTCGGACGCCCGCGAGCCTTGTTGGATTGGTTCGCCGGTCATGCCGATGGTGCCCGGACACTGGTGCAGATCGAGGCCCCTCCGGCACAGGCCGACGTGAAGGTCGATTTCGTCGGCTCGCTGGGGAATGCCGCCATCGTGATCAGCCAGTTGCATCGCGGTGAGAAGCGGCTGGTGTTCGTCGATAGCCGGAGTCGGGTCGAGGACCTGTCACAGGCGCTGCGTGCCCGAGGCGTGAACGTCTTCGTTTCGCATGCCGCCCTTTCCGCCGACCTGAGACGCCAGGCGGAGCAGGCATTCGCGGAAGGTCAGAACTGCGTGATCGTTGCGACCAGCACCCTGGAGTTGGGGCTGGATGTGGGAGACCTGGATCGGGTGATTCAGATCGACGCCCCCGGGTCGGTTGCCTCCTTTCTGCAGCGAATGGGACGCACGGGGCGCAGGGAGGGGGCTCGGCGCAACACGCTATTTTTGGCGACTCACGATTCAGGGCTCTTGGGTGCGCTCGCTGTGGTCAGCCTTTTTCAGCAGGGCTACATCGAACCCGTGGAGGCGCCCCCATGGCCGATGCATATCCTCGTTCAGCAACTGTTCGCGACCCTGTTCGAACGCCGCCTGGAGGTGGACGAGCGGGAGTTCGCCGCGATGCTGGGACGCGTGCCTGAATTCCGGGCATGTTTGGCGGATGTGTGGCCGGCTGCAATCGATTTTCTGTGTGCCGGTGGGTGGCTGCAACGCGACGGCGGCACCCTGGCTCTAGGTTTGCAGGGAGAGTCCCGGTTTCGGGGCAAACGTCTGGCCGATCTCTGCGTTTCTTTCGATTCGCCCCGAACCTTCGCGGTGTTGCTGGGGAACAAGCACTTGGGCGACATCGACCCGCTGACGCTCGGTGCTGGCCGCGATGGTCCTCGCATTCTCGCGCTAAATGGACGTTCATGGCGCGTGACTTCGGTGGAGTGGGATCGGGGGCAGGTGTACGTGGAGCCAGCCGAGGAAAGAGGGCGCAGTCAGTGGATCAGCGAGGCGCGCGGCGCGTCGCGTGCCTTGGCCCAGGAGGTCCGTCGCATCCTTGAGGAGGAGGCTGTCCCGTCCGACGATTTGTTGACCCAGCGCTCCCGCGAACGGCTCGCGGAACTCCGCGAGGAAGTCGGGCACACGCTGGAGGCCAGTCCGCTGAGACGTGACGATGGGTCGTTCGACTGGTGGAATTACGCTGGTATCGCAAACAATATCCTGCTCGCGGCCAAGGTCCACGCGGCGGGTGGGCACTGCAAGGCCGTCGACTCGTTCGGTATACGGGTGTCGATCGACGCTGAGAAACTTGAGGCCGCCGGCGGCTGGCGCGGCATCGAGGCTCTCGAAGTCGAGGGGCTGACATTCGGAACCACGCCCCTGAAATTCTCGGATCTGCTGCCTGATGGACTGGTCGCGCGTGTTCTCCTCAAACGCACGCTGGCGGAGGCGGCCCGATGACGGGCGTCATTGGCCTTATCGACTCGAGTGGCCAGGAGTTTTGACATCCTCGCCGTCCTTCAGCTCGGCGAGGATGTCAAAATCACTCCCCTGGCAACGCCTGGATCGGAGCCCGAATGGGAACCCAGGCGCGGCTTAGTCCCCGAACAGATCACGCAGCAATTGCAGGGTGCTCGCGCGCCCCAGTTCGCCGATGGCGGTGGTGAGCGGGATCTCCTTGGGGCAGACACGCACGCAGTTCTGGGCATTGCCGCAATCGCTCAGGCCACCCGCCGCCATGATCGCGTGCAGGCGCTCGGTGCGCGCAAACCGGCCGATGGGATGGGCATTGAGCAGTCGCACCTGAGCTAACGCCGCGGGGCCGACGAAGCCAGCGGCATCGGCCGCGTCCGCGTCCGGAAACTGTGGGCAGGCGGCCAGACAGCAGCCGCAATGGATGCAGCGGCTGTAGAGATAGTCGGCCACCCATTGCCGCGGCGCGATGCGCGGTGTCGATACCGGCAGGTCCCAAGGGCCATCGAGCGCGATCCAGGCGCGTACCCGCTTGAGGTTCTCGAACAGGCGCTGGCGATCGACCATCAGGTCGCGCACTACCGGGAAGCGCGGTAGCGGTTCGAGCACCACCGGGCTGGCCAGGTCAGCGACCTGGGCCGAACAGGCCGGCCGCGGGCGGCCATTGATGAGCATGGCGCAGGCACCGCAGGCCTCTTCCATGCAATTGTGCTCGAAGGCGACCGGGTCCACCCGCTCGCCGCTGCAGGTGACTGGGTCCTCGCGCAGGGCCATCAGCAGAGCCAGCACATTGGCACCAGAGCCGGCCGGCACCCGGAAGGACTGCCAATAGGGTCGGCTATCGGGACGATCCTGGCGGCGGACACAGAGTTCTATCGTCGTCATGGCAAGCGTCTCGGCACCGATCGCGGGGCGGATTGGCAGTGCTGTCCCGCCGACGCGGCTGGACTGGTCACGATCACTGACCTCGGCGGCAGTGGGGCCGCGGGCCGACCGGCGTCGGCGCCCCCTGGCACTCAGCGATAATCGCGCGGCTCCTCCGGTGGCAGGAGGCTGGTGTCCACCGGTTCGTAGCGGATGCGCGGCCCGTCGGGATACCATTCGGCGATGCTGGTCTTGAGCCATTGCGCATTGTTGTCCTTCCACCGCGCGCGATAGGCCTCGTAGCGCGCATCGCCGGGGCGGCTGTCCGCCGGTAGGGCCTGCTCGAAGGCCGGCTTGTAATGGGCGCCCCGGCATTCGTCGCGCGCCCGCGCGCTCGCCGCCATGACCCGGGCGAGTTCGATCATATCCAGCACCTGCCGCGCGCGCACGAGCCCCTGGTTGGCCCAGGGACTGGACTCCCCGGGGCCAAGCCGGGCACCGCGGCGTTGCAGTTCGCCCAGTTCGGCCAGCGCTGCATCGAGCCCGGCATTGTCCCGGACCACGCCGACCCGCGCGGTCATCAGCGCCCCCAGCTCCCGATGCAGGACATAGGGGTTCTCGGTTGCGCCGCCGCGCCGCAGCCGGTGATTGATCGCCTCCTGGCGCGCGACCTCGGCCGCGAATGGCGCCGCCGGCAACGCCATGCAGTCGCCCGCCAGCCCGGCCAGCCAGGTGGCCACCGCGGCACCGGCGAT
The DNA here is from genome assembly GCA_007693535.1 of Chromatiaceae bacterium. Taxonomy (GTDB): domain Bacteria; phylum Pseudomonadota; class Gammaproteobacteria; order Chromatiales; family Chromatiaceae; genus Lamprobacter. The sequence goes on along the minus strand of REDK01000058.1, from coordinate 17,836 downwards.
GCGCCCGGAGAAGGACGCCGATAACAGCGAATTGGCCCCGAGCCGGTTGGCGCCGTGATAGCCATAGTCGCATTCGCCGCAGGCATAGAGCCCGGGGATACTCGTTGCATGATTGCGCGCGCTGCCAACGCGCAGGCCACCGGTGGCAGGATCGGGCTCGAAATCCACCCACAGACCGCCCATCGCATAATGGGCCGCAGGAAAGATCTGCATCGGCCGGGTGACCGGATCGGTGCCGGCGAATTTGCGATAGATCGACAGGATGGCGCCGAGCCGGGTCTCGACGAAGCCCCGCTCGAGATGGGTCAGGTCCAGATAGACGCGATCGCCACCGGCGATCCCCAGGCCGAGTTCCCGGGTCACCCGCCAGATCGCCCGCGCCGCCACGTCGCGCGCCACGGTGTTGCCATAGGCGGGATACCAATCCTCCAGGAAATAGAAACGCTCGCGCTCGGGAATGCGCAGCGGATCGCGGGTATCGCCCGGCGTGCGTGGCACCCATACCCGGCCACCCTCGCCGCGCGCCGCCTCCGACATCAACCGGGTCTTGTCGCTCCCCAGCATGGCGGTGGGATGGAACTGGAAGAACTCGGCATTGGCGAAGCGCGCCCCCTGCTGCCAGACCCGGCTGGCAGCGGCGCCGGTGGCATTGGTGGAACAGGTGGTCTGGGGCGCGTAGAGTTGGCCGAGACCGCCGGTGGCGAGCACCACCGCATCGGCGCGAAAGGCCTGCACCCCGAGCGCGCGCAGGTCCAGCGCGACGATGCCGCGGCAGTGGCCGTCCTGGTCACGGACGATGCCGAGGAACTCCCACCATTCCCATTTCTCGACCTGGCCCGCGGCCTCCAGCCGGCGCACCTGCTGATCCAACCCGGCCAGGAGTTGTTGACCGGTACTGGCCCCGGCGAAACAGGTACGCCGCTTCTTCACCCCGCCGAACAGGCGCTGATCCAGCAGGCCCTCGGGGGTGCGCGAGAAGCTCACCCCCATGCGTTCATAGGTGCGGATCAGCCCCGGCGCCTGTTCGCACAGGGCGCGCACCGGGGGCTGATTGGCCAGATAGCTGCCACCCTTGATGGTATCGACGAAGTGCTGATCGATGCTGTCGTGCTGCCCCTTGGTATCCAGCACCGCGTTGATTCCACCCTGGGCGCAGGCGGAATGCGAGCGCATCACCTCGAACAGCGAGAACAACTGCACCCGATGCCCGGCCGCGGCGATGGTCAGGGTCGCCCACAGGCCGCCGAGCCCGCCGCCGACCACGATGACAGGGCGCCCGCTCATGGGGCGAGGAACCCGAACAACCCCTGCACCCCAAGGGCCGCGAGCAGCAACCCCAGACCGGCGCAGGCCCAGCCGAAGCGGCGCTGGGCGGCGGCGCTGCTGGTTAGCCCCCAGACGATGGCGGCCGTGGCCAGACCATTGGCCAGATGCAGAACCGCGAGTCCAAGCCCGAGCAGATAAATCGGCAACAGCCAGGGCTGCCGCAGGGCCGCCTGCATGTAGCCGTGCAGATCGGCCGCGATGGCCGGGTCGAACAGGCCGGCGATGCGGGTCAGGCCCACATGCAGCAGTAGAAACAGGATCAGCCCCAGACCGGACAGGCGCTGGAACCAATAGAGGCGGTTGCGCAGGTACGGGTAACGGCCCGGCTCGGCGCGACCACTGCGCAGGATCACCAGGCCATAGCCGGCGTGAAACAGCAGCGGCAGCGCGATCAGGACGAGTTCGATCAGGGGTAGATAATTGAGCCTATGCAGAGCGCCGACGACCCGCTCGTTGTAATGCAGCGCCCCCAGCCGGGACTGGGAGTTCTCCCAGAGATGGAAGCACAGGAAGGCACCGAGCGGCACCAGCCCGAGCAGCGAATGCAGACGCCGCAACAACAGGTGCGGATGGAGGCTGGGCGGATCGGCGAGGGCACTGGACATCGATGCAACGGCCGGTCGGCAACGAAGACAGCCGCCAGCATAGCCACCGTGGCCCCGGCCGGCACTGATGAGGCGCAGTCGGCCGCGCGCCCGGGAGGTCTAGTCGAGTTCGGCCTTGCCGGCCCGCTCCAGCAGTTGCCGGGTCGCCGCCTCCGGGGTGCGCCCGGCATAGAGCACCGCGTACACCTGCTCGGAGATCGGCATCTCCACCCCATGCGCCTGGGCGATTTGCTGCACCGCGCGGGCGGTGACGTAACCCTCGACCTCCTGGCCGATGGCAGCCATCGCCGCCGCCGCGGACTCGCCCCGGGCCAGCGCCAGCCCCAGACGACGATTGCGGGATTGATCGTCGGTGCAGGTCAGGACCAGGTCGCCGAGGCCGGCCAGACCCATGAAGGTCTCGGCGCGCGCCCCGAGCGCACCGCCGAGGCGGATCAGTTCGGCCAGCCCGCGGGTGATCAGGGCGGCACGGGTATTGGCCCCGAAGCCGAGTCCATCGGCAATGCCGCAGGCGATGGCCAGCACATTCTTGGCCGCCCCGCCGACCTGCACGCCGATCAGGTCGTCGTGGGTATAGGCGCGGAAGCGCTCGCTGTGTACCAGGTCGGCCAGATGCCAGGCAAAGGCCGGGCTGGATGCGGCCACGGTGATCGCGGTCGGCAGGCCACGGGCAACCTCGCCGGCGAAGCTGGGGCCGGACAGGATTGCCATCTCGCGCGGCCCGGCGGTGTCGGCCACCACCTGGTGCAGCAGGCGCCCGGTGCCGGGCTCGAAGCCCTTGGTCGCCCAAGCGATGCCAAGGTCCGGCGGCAGCAGCGGGGCGAACTGGCGCATGACCGCAGCGAAGAACTGGCTGGGGACCACCAGCAACAGGGCACTCGCCCCGGCCACGGCCTGGGCGGGATCGGTGGTCACCTCGATGCCCGCCGGCAGGGCATGGCCGGGCAGGAACTGGCGGTTCTCCCGCGCCGCGGCCATGTCGGCGATCTGCGCCGGATCATGCCCCCACAGCCGCACCCGATGACCGTTGCGGCACAGCACCAGGGACAACGCGGTCCCCCAGGAACCGGCCCCGATCACCGCCACCCGTGCCCCGTTCATCGGCACGCGCCCCGGTTCAGTGGGTCGTGGCCGGGCTGTCAGCATCGGCGCCGTCGCCGGCCTGTTCGGCGAGCTTCTGCGCGTAGATGGTATCGAAGCTCACATGCTGCAGGACCAGGTGCGGAAACCCGCCCTTAGCGACCAGATCGGTCACCGCCTGGCGCGCATAGGGGAACAGGATGCTGGGGCAATAGACGTAGAACAGCGGCCCCAGCTCCGGCGGCTCGAAGCCGGCGATGGTGACGATACCGGCCTGCTGCACCTCCACCAGATAGGCGGTCTTCTCATCCAGCTTGGCCGTTACGGTGACCGTCAGCACCACCTCGTGGGTATCGTCAGTGAGCTGATTGACCTTGATATCGAGGTGCAGCGAGGACTCCGGCTTCCATTGCTCGCGGAAGATGTCGGGGGTATTCGGGGACTCGAACGACAGGTCCTTGACGAAGATGCTGCGCAGCATGAACTGGCGCTCGCCTGCCGGCTGCTGGGGTTCGGACATGGTCTACTGGCCCTGTGGTTGGCCCGGGGCAGGCGCCGCCCGGGCATGGATGGGGGAGATGACAGGTAGAGGGCGCGCTGGCCGGGCGCCCCGGCAGCGGTGCCGGTCGCTTAGCGCTTCCTGCGGGTGGTGAGCGGGAGATTGGCCGACTCCCAGGCCATGATCCCGCCTTTGAGGTTATAGACCTCCCCGAAGCCGGCCTTGCGCAACAGATGGCAGGCGGCATGAGACTGGGCACCGGAGCGACAACTGATGATCACTGGGCGCTCCTTATATTTGTTCAGCGCGGCGGTCTGATTCTTGAACCCGTTCATGGGAATGTTGACGGCGTTCAGGATGTGGCCCTTGGCGAAATCGGCGGCCGGGCGGACGTCGATGACGGTGGCATCGCGCTGATTGATCAGTGCCGTGGCCGCGACCGGGTCCACCGTACCCTTCTCGCCGACGATGATGTTGTATGTCAGCAACCCGAGGATGACCCCCAGGGCCACGAACAGGTACCAGTGGTTACCGAAGAATTCCAGGAATTGCGGCGCCATGAGTGGATGATCCCAGGGCCGGCGCCGGTCACGTCCCCGACCCGATACTGGATCGGGAGCTGTGGCTGACGCTCGGCTACGGCTTGAATATGAAGCGGACCGCCAAGTATATCGGCAGCACGGAAGGGCGTCACCCGGCGGCTACGCCAAGCTGTTGGCGCCTAGCCACCGGTTAGGGTGCGTGATGGCAAAAGACCTCGCGCATCATGCCGATCAGCCGCAGGGTGCGTGCATCCCCGACCCGGTAGTAGACCCGGTTGGCATCCTTGCGCGAGGCGAGGATCCCCTTGTCGCGCAGGATCGCCAGATGCTGGGAGATATTGCTCTGGGAGGTACCCACATGCTCTACGATGTCTTGCACACTCACCTCTTGGTCGCCGAGGGTGCAGAGGATCTTGAGCCGCAACGGGTGCGACATTGCCTTCAGGGAGCGGGAGGCGCGCTCGATGTCGGCATCGTCGGCGAAGAGTTCCAGCGCCGCGCCGGTGCCGTCGTCGGATTCGGCAGACTCGGCGGCCAGCTGCGCAACAGTCTCCGCATCCGGCGCCGCGGCGGCCGGCTCGTCGCTGGTGGCCAGCGCCGGTTCACGCGTGAGTTGTGCATCAGTGGACATGATCGGCAGTCTATATCAATTCTTCACCATTCGATAATAGACTTTGGCGGGTTTCTGCCGGCCCCTGCCCCGCCGTCCGCGGTGGCCGCTGGCAGCGACCCAAGGGGACTACCGTCAGACCCGCCAGCAGACCCTCCAGTGGCCCAACCACGGCCCGACGCAGATGATCACTGAATCCCGGCAACCTGGAGCACGCTGGGGGTTGTGCCTGACGGCCGCCCTGCTGGGGCCCGCGTTCGCCCTACCCGGGGTCGCGGCGCCGCCCGAGGCCGATGCCCCGCCCCCCGATATCCCGCCCCTGTTCGAGGCCGCCCCGCTGCCGGCGACGCCGACATCGGCACCGGAGCCGGCACCAGCACCGCGGCCCGCGGCAGCGCAGGACGAGCCGCTGCCGGAACTCGCCATCCCGGCACCGGCCACTGGCCCGGCACGCGGACTGGGCCGCGAGGCGAGCGACAGCGCCGACCCGCTAGTCGCGCGCGAGCGCGAGCTGAGTGCCATCGAGGCCCGCATCGAGGCCGTGCGCGACGAACTTCAGGATCGCGTCCAGGTTCGCGATGCCCTGCTTGCCGAACTGGCCCAGTACGAGCTTGATATCAGCTCCCTGACCCTGGCCGGCCGTCAACTCGAGATCATGATCGCCGAGCATCGCATCGGCCTGGCCGCTCTCGAGACGCGCCAGGCCGCAGCGCAGGAAGAGCTAGCCGCGGCGCGCAAGGAACTCGCCGCGCTGGTGCGCGCGGCCTACGCGATGGGGCAGGGCGACCGCCTGCGGCTGCTGCTCAACCAGGATGATCCCACCCGCACCGGGCGCATCTTCGGCTACTATCACAGCCTCGGCCGCGACCGCGCCGAAGCCATTGCCGCGGTCGAGCGTCTCAGTGCCGAGTTGTCCAGCATCGCGACCGAGGCCGCGACCGAGGCGCAACGGCTGACCCGGCTGGCGGCCCACCAACACCAGACGCGGCTGCGCCTGGAGGCAGCGCGGGCCTCGCGTGAGGCGATCGTCAGCGGCATCGAGAGCGCCATCATTGGCGATCGCGAACGGGTCGCCGCCCTGGGCGCCGATGCCGCCGCCCTGCGCGACCTGATCGAGCAATTGCGCCGCCGCGCCGAGATCGCCGCCGAGGTCACCCTGACCCAGGAGGCGATCGCGGCCCGCCGCGGGCAGTTGCCCTGGCCACTACCCGAGGCCGAAGTGCTGCAGCGCTTTCGTGCTGGCGGGACGGGCAACCTCCATGCCAACGGGGTGCTGCTCGCCGCTGGCGAGGGCAGCGAGGTGCGCGCGGTGCATCATGGCCGCGTGGTCTATGCCGACTGGCTGCGCGGCTTCGGCCTGTTACTGGTGATCGATCATGGCGAGGGCTATATGACCCTCTACGGACACAACGAGAGCCTGCTGACCGAGGTGGGCGAATGGGTCGCTACCGGCGACGTGATCGCGCTCACCGGCGCTAGCGGCGGCAGCGGCTATCGCGGGCTCTATTTCGCGATCCGCCGGCACGACGAGGCGCTCGACCCGCAACAATGGTGCAGCGGCAGCGCCGGGTAAGGTCGGCGGCACACCGCGGCGCAACTGGAACGCGCCGCGCCGACGCCGATCAAAGCCGAGTGGTCACCCCGACACGAGACAATCGCGACCGGACCAACACCGGGACCGGTCGCTCCCAGCAGCAGGCCCAGCGGCAGGGTTCGACAGCACATATCATCATGAATCGTCAGTCTTTGTTCATCTCATTCCCGGCAGCATCGCTGCTGCTGACCCTGCTCCTGACGTCGGCGCCCCTGGGCGCGACCGAGCCCGACCCAGCGGCATCGCCGGCGGCGGCCGGCGAGACCGCACCAGAAGCGCTACCGCCCCCGACGCCCTGGCCCGCCGATCCCGGCGCAGCCGAATCCGAGGCAGCCCCAGCCCCGCCCGGCGCGGATGCGGACGATCTGCTGGAAGATGACCTGGAAGACGATCTAGAGGACGACCTGGGCGTGGCCGACCGCGAGGCGCCACCAGCCAAGCGCCTACCGTTGGATGATCTACGCCTGTTCGCCGAGGTGTTCGGGCGCATCAAGAGCGAGTATGTCGAGTCGGTTGACGACCGCGCCCTGCTCTCCAGCGCCATCCGCGGTATGCTGGGCGGGCTCGATCCGCATTCATCCTATCTGGACCCGGACGAGTACCGCGACCTACAGGTCGGCACCACCGGCGAGTTCGGTGGTCTCGGGATCGAGGTCGGCCTGGAAGACGGCTTCGTGAAGGTGGTCGCCCCGATCGACGACACCCCAGCCCAGCGCGCCGGCATTCTGGCCGGCGATCTGATCGTGCGCATCGACGATCAGCCAGTCAAAGGTATGAGCCTGAACGAGGCCGTGGTTCTGATGCGCGGCAAGCCGGGCACGACCATTGATCTCACCGTGGTGCGCGAGGGCGAAGGCAATCCGCTGCGCATCACGATCGAGCGCGCGGTGATCAAGGTGGCGAGCGTCAAGAGCCGCACCCTCGAACCCGGTTTCGGCTATGTCCGCATCGCCAACTTTCAGGCGCGCACCACCGAAGACCTGCTCAAGGCCATCGCCAAGCTCAAACAGGAAAACAGCGACGGTCTACGCGGGCTGGTGCTCGACCTACGCAACAACCCGGGCGGGGTGCTGAACAGCGCGGTAGGGGTCAGTGATGCCTTCCTGGACCGCGGCCTGGTGGTCTATACCCAGGGACGCCGCGAGGATTCTCGGCTGGAGTTCAAGGCCGGCCCGGACGACATCCTGGCCGGAGCACCGATGGTGGTGCTGGTCAACGGAGGCAGTGCCTCGGCCTCGGAGATTGTCGCCGGCGCCCTGCAGGACCACGGGCGCGCGATCGTCATGGGAAGCGATACCTTCGGCAAGGGCTCGGTGCAGACCATCGTCCCGATCGACGACCGCACCGCGCTCAAGCTGACCACCGCGCGTTACTACACCCCGTCCGGCCGCTCCATCCAGGCCCAGGGTATCAAGCCTGATATTGCCGTTGCCCGCGGCAACGTCAGCATCGCCGACGCCCCCGAGGTAGCACCGCTGCGCGAGGCCAATCTGATGCGCCATCTCGATGACAGCGAGCCGGCCAGCGCGCCCGCCGCCGACGTCGACGGCGGTGCCGCGCTGGCGAGCGAGGACTATCAGTTGTCCGAGGCCCTCAACGTGCTCAAGGGGATCAGCCTATACCAACTGACGCGCGCTGCCGCCGGCACACCGGCCACGCCCTGACCGGCAGGCCGATCAGCGCCTGGATGCCGGCGGCATCCAGGCGCTCATCCATCGATTCCTGAGGGAGGTCCCGATGCCCCGAGTATTGATCCCACTCGCCAATGGTTGCGAAGAACTGGAGGCGGTTACCCTGATCGACCTGTTGCGGCGCGCCGAGATCGAGGTGATCACCGCCGGGCTGGAGCCCGCGCCGGTGACGGCCAGTCGCGGCACGGTGCTGGTGCCGGATACCGACCTGGACGAGGTACTGGACCAAGATTTCGACCTGATCGTGCTGCCGGGCGGCCTGCCCGGGGCGACCTATCTAGAACGCGACGGCCGCATCCATGACCTGCTGGCCCGCCAGGCCGCCAGCGATCGCCTCTGTGCCGCGATCTGTGCCGCGCCCAAGGTACTGGCCAGCGCCGGCCTGCTCGACGGCCGCACCGCCACCTGCTACCCCGGATCGGTCGCGCCCGCGGACTTTCCGGAGGTGCATCTGATCGATGCTCCAGTGGTGGTCGATGGGCAGGTGGTCACTTCACGCGGCCCGGGCACGGCCATGGACTTCGCGCTGCAACTGATCGAACTGCTGGCCGGTACCGAGCGGCGAACCAGCGTCGAGGCGGCCCTGTTGCGGCCGCTCTGAGACCCGGCGGCGCGGATCACCGGCCCAGGCGCCGGCGCGGACCCCGCTGGCTCCTGATTGCTTCCACTGGCTATCGCTCTCACCGGCTCCACACGGCCCCACGGCCACCCATTACCTGCATTGCCCATGGATGTCCCACTGCTGGCCGCCGCCGCGGCCTTAGTCCTAGCCAGCGCCCTGACCCACCTGCTGATCCGCCATCGGGCCGGCCCACTGGCGTTGCTCGATCATCCTAACGAACGCTCGCTACATGCACAGCCGGTGGCCCGCACCGGCGGCATCGCGGTGCTGGTGGCTACCCTGCTAGCCGGCGGCGCCGGGCTGCTGCTGTTACAGCGACAGCCGCTGCCACCGCCGCTGCCCTGGCTCACCGCCGCCGTGCTATTGGTAGCTGCCATCTCCTATCTCGATGACCGCCGCCACGTGCCAGTTCGCTGGCGCCTGACGGTCCACCTGTTGGCGGCCCTGCTGCTGTGGTTTGGCGGCCTGCGCTGGAGCGCTCTCGATCTGCCCGGATTCAGCCTGCCCCTGGGGCCGCTGGCACCGGTACTGACCCTGTTCTACGTCATCTGGATGATCAATCTGTACAACTTCATGGACGGCATGGACGGTCTTGCCGGCAGCATGGCCGTCTTCGGCTTCGGCGCCCTGGCGGTACTCGGCCAGGCCGGCGGGGAACCCGCCTTCACGCTGCTGGCGGCCAGCATCGCCGCCGCCGCCGCCGGCTTTCTCACCGGCAATTTCCCGCCGGCACGCATCTTTCTGGGAGATCTCGGCGCCTCTACCCTAGGGCTGGCCGCGGCGGCGCTGATCCTGTGGGGAAACGCGCTTGGCCTGTTCCCGCTCTGGGTCGGCTGGCTGGCATTCTCGCCCTTCATCGTCGATGCCACCTGGACCCTGTTGGCCCGGCTGTGGCGCCACGAGCGGGTCTGGGAGGCGCACCGCTCCCATCATTATCAGCGCCTGGTGCTGGCCGGCTGGGGCCACCGGCGCACGCTGCTGCGCGCCTTACTGCTGATGGCCGCCACTGCCGCCACCGCAGTCGCGGCGCCAAGGCTGGCCACACCCGAACAGTCCTTGCTCCTGCTCGGCTGGGGGGCGATCTATGGGTTGATCCATGTGCGCGTGGGTCTGGCAGAGCGGATCACCGCAAGCACTGGGCACGAACGGGGCTGAGGCGGGCATGCGACCGACGCCGGGTGTCGGGATGAGTCCGGGTCCGCGGTTGGCCCCGCCGGGGCAACCATGAGGTACTGGATCGAGCGGCTGCGCTCGCGCACCGGGGCCTTTGTCCATGACCTGTTGATGGTGCCGACGGCCTGGCTGCTGGCCTATTGGACGCGCTTCAATCTGGAGACGATTCCGACCGAATATCTGGACACCGCGCTGCACATGCTGCCGCTGGTGCTGCTCTGCTGCGGTGGCCTGTACTGGGTCTTCGGCCTCTATCGCGGGGTATGGCGTTTTGCCTCGCTACGGGACCTGATCCGTATCATCCAGGCGGTGGCCGCAGCCACGGTGCTGACGCTCGTGGTGCTGTTCGTGGTCAACCGCACCGAGAATGTCCCGCGCTCGGTACTGCCCCTGTTCCTGCTCTATCAACTCGTGCTGCTGTCCGGGCCGCGGCTGCTCTATCGCTGGCTGAAGGATCATCGCCTGACCTTGCGGCCCGGGCTGCGGGTGCTGGTGGTCGGGGCCGGCAGCGCCGGCGAGATGCTGGTGCGGGACATGGTGCGCGACCGCACTCACACCTATAACCCGGTGGCATTCGTCGATGATCGGCTACGGCGCCAAGGCGGGTCGATCCACGGCATCCCGATCAAGGGACCGACGCAACAACTCCCGGCCCTCGTCGCGGCCCTGGAGATCGACCTCATCATGCTGGCGCTGCCGGCGGCCTCAGCGGCCGAGATGCAAACCCTGGTCGAGCTGTGCGAGGCGACCGGCAAGCCGTTTCGCACCCTCCCGCGGCTCGGCGACCTGCTGTCCGGGCAGGTGACCCTGCGCCAGTTGCGCCAGGTCTCCATCGAAGACCTGCTCGGTCGCACCCCGGTGACGCTCGACTGGGAGGCAATCCGCGCCGGCCTGGCGGACCGGGTGGTGCTGATCACCGGGGCTGGCGGGTCCATCGGCGCGGAACTGTGCCGGCAGGTGATCGGCGCCGGCCCACGGCGGCTGCTGCTGGTCGACAACAGCGAGTTCAACCTGTACCGGCTAGAGTGCGAACTGGACGAACGGCATCCACAGTTGGCCTACGCCCGTCATCTGCTGGATGTGGGCGACCAGGTGGCGGTGGACGCCCTGTTCGCCCGCGAGCGCCCGCAGATCGTCTTCCATGCCGCCGCCTACAAGCATGTTCCGTTGTTGGAGGATCAGGCGCGCGCGGCGGTGCGCAACAATGTCTTTGGCACCCGGGTGGTCGCCACCGCCGCCGGGCGCTGCGGCTGCGAGCGCTTCGTGCTGATCTCCACCGACAAGGCGGTGAATCCGGCCAATGTGATGGGCGCCACCAAGCGCATCGCCGAACTGCTGTGCCAAGACCTGGCCGCGCGCGCAGCCACCCGCTACATCATCGTACGCTTCGGCAATGTGCTGGGCTCCGCCGGCAGCGTGGTGCCGTTGTTTCAGCGCCAGATCGAACAGGGTGGTCCGGTCACCGTCACCCATCCCGAGATCGAACGCTTCTTCATGACCATCCCGGAGGCCTGTCAGTTGATCATGCAGGCAGCAGTGATCGGGGCCGGCGGCGAAATCTTCGTGCTCGACATGGGCGAGCCGATTAAGATTCGCTACCTGGCCGAGCAGATGATCCGTCTCACCGGCCGCGAGCCGGGTCACGACATCCCCATCCAGTACGTCGGCTTGCGCCCGGGCGAAAAGCTCTACGAGGAACTCTTCTACGCCGCCGAGGACTTGGTGCATACTAGCCATCCCAAGATCCGCACCGCCCGCCGCCAGCCCGCCGATACAGCGCGGATCGGCCATGCCCTGGCCGCCTTGCAGGCAGCCTTGGAGACCTGCGACCAGGCCACCATTCTGCGCGGGCTGCAGCAGTTGGTGCCGCAATGGCAAGGGATGGGTACCGCCGGCCGGGACGCACCCGCACCAATCCCGACGCCGGAAACCACCGCGGAGGCAGGCCATGAGTGAGCCGCTGCAATGGCGCTGGCGCCCCTGGCGGCGCCCGCGGCCTGACGCTGGCGCGGTACTGCCCTACTGGCGCCACGAACCGACCGAGCACAATACGCTGGAGGCCGATCCCGTCGGCGATGCAGTGCCGCGCGCACCGGCACCGGCGATGGCTCCAGGCCTCCCCGCCACCCGGCCCGTGGCCCCCGCGATGGCAGCTGCCGATGCCAGCAGCGGCGCCGCTCATCATCTGGCAGGCGCCGCCGCGGCCGGCACCGCCAATAACCCGCCGCTGGTGCCAGCGTCGGCATCGGCGCCCGAGCCGGCTGCTGCCAGCCTGGATCCATCCCCGCCGCTCCCAGGGCCAGCAGCGGAGCTGGCACCGGCCCCGGGGCCAACCCCGGAACCAACTCCGGAACCAGCGCCGTCAGCCGCCGCCGACCTGGACCCGGAGCAACCTGTGGTCGAGCCCGAGCTGCTGGCCTACCTGCAACAGCGCGGGAAGCTCACCGCCGGCGATTTGGCCCGCGCCCGCAAGCTGGCCGAGGACAGCGGCGAACCCCTGCGCAGCATGCTGGTGCGACTCGGTCTGGTCTCGGACCGCGACATGGCCGCCGCCGCCGCCGCCGTGCTCGGGCTCGACCTGATCGGCGCCGATGACTATCCCGACGCCCCGGTACCCGACCTCGGCCTCGGCCTGCGCTTCATGAAGGATGCCCGCCTGGTACCCCTGCAGCAGGACGAAACCGCCCTGACCATCGCCCTGGCCGATCCGCTGGACGGCTTCACCGTGAGTGCGGTGGCGATGGCGGCCGGCCGCCCAGTGCGGCTGCGGGTCGGCCTGCCCACCGAGATCGAGACCGCCCTGGAGCGCCTCTACGAACAGCCATCTACCAACCTGGCTGAAACGGACCTGGACGCCGACCTCGGCAACGTCAGCGAGGAGGACATCGAACACCTGCGCGACCTGGCCAGTGAGGCCCCGGTAATCCGACTGGTCAATCAGATCCTGCAGCGGGCGGTCGAGGCGCGCGCCTCCGATGTCCACATCGAGCCGTTCGCCGATGAACTGAAGGTGCGCTATCGCATTGACGGCATCCTCAAGGAGAGCGAATCGCCGCCGGTGCGCTCCACCGCGGCGGTGATCTCCCGCGTCAAGATCATGGCCAAGCTCAACATCGCCGAGCGCCGCCTGCCCCAGGACGGACGCATCCCGCTCCGCATCCAGGGCAAGGAACTGGACCTGCGCGTCTCGACCGTGCCGACCATGTTCGGCGAGAGCGTGGTCATGCGCCTGCTCGACAAGGCCAGCGTCACCTTCGACTTCGATGCCCTCGGCTTCGACGGCCCGCCGCGGGAACGGCTGCTGCGGGTGCTCGACCTGCCCTATGGCATCTTCCTGGTCACCGGCCCCACCGGCAGCGGCAAGAGCACCACCCTCTATACCGCGCTGAGCCGCCTCAATACCGAGGACCGCAAGATCATCACCGTCGAGGATCCGGTGGAATACCAGTTGGCAGGGATCAACCAGATCCCGGTCAAGGCCAGCATCGGCATGACCTTCGCCGGCGCCCTACGTGCCATCGTCCGCCAGGACCCGGACATCATCATGGTCGGCGAGATGCGCGACCTGGAAACCGCCCGCATCGCCGTGCAATCGGCCCTGACCGGGCACGTCGTGCTCTCTACCCTGCACACCAACGATGCCGCCAGCGGCGTCACCCGCCTGCTCGACATGGGGGTCGAGGACTATCTGCTGACCAGCACCATCAATGGCATCCTCGCTCAGCGCCTGGTGCGCCGCCTGTGCCCCGCCTGCCGCGAGCCCTATCAGCCGCTGCCAGAACTGGCCGCCAAGCTCGCCGCTGCAGGCCATGGCAGCGGCGATGGCGACAACACCAGCCTCTACCATCCGACCGGCTGCAAGGCCTGCAATGGCACCGGCTATCGCGGCCGGCTGGTGATCGCCGAGGTGTTGCTGATGACCGACCGTATCCGCCAGGCGGTACTCGGTCATGCCACCGCCACCGAGATCCACCGCATTGCCGTCGAAGAGGGCATGCGGACCATGTATCGGGACGGCCTGCGCAAGGCTGCCGCCGGGCTGACCACGATCGAGGAGGTGCTGCGGGTAGCAGAGGAAGGCTGAATGGCGGCCGGCATCCGCTGCGGGCCAAGCTGACGCTGGCGATATCGTTGGCCCTTGGGGCTGGCGATTGCCATCGAGGGCACCTATACCCTGTGGAATCTGCGCACGGCGACTGGCAGTGGCGAAGTCGCCCGGCGTGTGCGCCGTCCGATGGCTCAATCGGTGAAGGTGCCAGCCGATGCTGGCTGAGCGGCCGGGCTAACCACCACGCGCAATCGCCCACATGATGTTTTCGGCTTTCGAACGGGCCAGGCGCGTGCTGCTCTTGGGGAGGATGGCGCAAACCCCTGGCAGCGTGAGCGCCCGAACGGCCTCAGGCCTCAGGATTTCGGCGGCGGAGCACTAGTCGCCGACCACCAGGGCCTTAAGCCGGGCATTCAACCGACTCTTATGGCGGGCTGCTTTATTGGCATGGATTAGGCCTTTGCCGGCAGCGCGATCAATGGCCGGCACGGCCTTCTGATAGGCATCGGCCGCGGCATCCTTGTCGCCGGCGAGGATCGCTTTCAGCACCTTCTTCATCGCGGTACGCAAGGCACTGCGCTGGGAAGTATTGCGCTGCCGATGGACCTCGGCCTGGCGGGCGCGCTTGCGGGCTTGGGCGGAATTGGCCACTGGTCTGGTCTCCGTGGAAAAGGCATCAGATAAGGATCGGAACGGGCTGGCGCTGGCACCGGGGTTGGCACCGGGGAGCTGCCCGCCCCACGCTCGGCGTGGCCGGCCATGGCCGCCCTGACGCCTGGCTCAAAAAGCAAGCCGTACAGTGTCCTCAGCCGGCCAGCCGCTGTCAACTGTTGCATGCACCTGCTGGCGGCCGGGCTGTCGCATGCAGACGCGGCCCGGCCGGCTCGCATGCTTGCCGGCCGCAAGATCAGCACCGCCGGGCCGGTCTCATAGGGGAAGCCATGATCTGCCTGAGGAGACTGCATGATGTTGCTGCCATCCCGGTTCCGGTTCCGTCTCGACGGGCGTCGGCCCCTGACGCGGTTGTCGATCGCCTTGCTGCTGCTGTTCGGGTGCGCACTGGCCGCCGCCGCGGTTCGGACCAACGGCTTCGATCTGACCGGCAGTCTGGTGCCAGCAGCGGAGATCCATCCGGGCGGGCCAGTGCGCGATGGCATCCCGTCGATCGATCGGCCGCGCTTCGTTGGGCCGACTGCGGCCGATTTTCTGCGTGGCGGCGACGAGGTGCTGGGATTGCAGGTTGGCAACGAGGCACGCGCCTATCCAATCCGCATCCTGAACTGGCACGAGATCGTCAACGATGAGATCGGCGGCCAGCAGGTCGCGGTGACCTTCTGCCCGCTGTGCGGCACCGGGGTCGCCTTCGTCGCCGAGGATCGGCGTGGTCGGCCACTGACCTTTGGCGTCTCCGGCCTGCTCTATAACAGTGATGTGCTGCTGTACGACCGCCAGAGCGAGAGCCTGTGGAGCCAGATCATGAAGCAGGCGATTAGCGGCCCGCGCCGGGGCGAGCGTCTGCGCGCCCGACCCTTGACGCATACCACCTGGCATGCCTGGCGCCGCGCCCATCCCGAAACCCTGGTGCTATCCACCGAGACCGGCTTTCGCCGCGATTACAGCCAGCTCCCCTATGCCGGCTACGAAACTGAGCACGGGCTTTATTTCCCGGTCAGTGCCCGTTCCAATCGCTATCACCCTAAGGAGCGGGTGCTGGGCTTGCGGGTCGATACCGAATACAAGGCCTATCCATTCGCGGAGCTGTCACGCACCACTGGCGAGGTGCGCGACCGGATCGGTGGTGAGGAGATCCTGGTGCGCTATGATCGGGCCGCCAATAGTGCCAGCGCCTTCAGCGCTGATGGTCGTCATCAGTTGCCAGCCATGACCGCATTCTGGTTCGCCTGGTACGCCTTCCATCCCGAGACCGGGGTATTCGTGGCGCCCCGCTAGCCGCTGGCGATCCAGCCCAGCGGGTCCTGCTGCGGGCCTGGTCGCTGGCCCAACTGCGCGATGAACAGCGAGTGCCAGATCGCGAACTGCAGCAACACCTCGACGTTAAAATGAGCAGTGGGCAGCTTGTCAGGTCATGGCGGGATTCCGGGTAGCATGAACCTGCGCGCGACTTTGCCAGATGCCCGCCGTTGGGTCATCCTCACGGGCCTACTGCCCCAGCTGGAGAGATCGTCTTCGATGAAGCCCATTCAGGACCTGCCCTGCCGCTGCCCGCCGAGCCTTGCCCTACTCGCGATCCTGGGGGCAGCGCTGCTGCACCTGGCGGCCTCGGTGCAGGCCGGTGACTATCGGCTCGTATCCCTCTGCGAGGTCGCCGCCGGGGATCAGTCCCATACCTTGGTAATGGAGGAGACCAGGGCGCAACTGCGGCTGGTGCAGCGCTACAGCGCGGGAGGCCAGCAGGTACTGCGGGTATTTGCCGCCGCCCGAGACGACCTTGAGGAGACCGACTATTCCCTGGCTGGGCGCCTAGACCTAGTGCGCTCCTCGCTGCCGGAGGACCAGGACGGGATCGACCATGCCGCCCTGGAGATCACCACCGAGGGTGAGCACGGCCCGATTATCCGCATTTTCAGCATCTACCTTAGCGCCGGCCGCGCACCGCTAGCGATCGTGACCGAAGCCAACCCGCTGCCCTGCCGCCTTTATGCCAAATAGTTCTGAGTGTCCGAGTCGGTTGGCGCTGCGCTGACCCGACCTGCCGCGGTCGAACTCCCAGCGGTCGAGATAATGCGAAACCGTGGTCGGTTTTGGTATCGAGTCTGCCATAGTCCAATTCTGGGGCAAGGTCACTGCTGCAATTGACACGGCGATACCGAAAACTCGAAGCGCAAAACGCGACACACAGCACCCGGGGGTATACCTAACCCAGCGCAGCCAGATAGCGCCTGGCCAGCACGGCGATACGCTCGCCGCGGCTTCTGCTATGGCCTGGATCAATCCTGCTCTTGTCGGCGTTGACGATCTCCCGCGCATTGAAGAAGTCCTGCCGGCCCTCGCCGAGGTATCGACCCAAGTGATGACCGGGACGAAAACTGCCATCGCGCATGCCCTGCACCAGGATCTGCGCGGCAATATCGGCCCGCTGCGCCACCCGGTCCGGGTCGTCAACCAGATCCTCGCTGAGGCGGTTGCTCCAGGTCTGGTAGTTGGCCCGGCCGGTGACCTGCACGTAACCGCGCCCACGGAAGCGAAAGCCATCACCAGGCTGGGTATTGCCCAGGTCCCGACGCCCCTCGTAGCGTCGCTGAGCTGCGGTCGGCCCCCAGATCTCGACCATCAATCGACCGGCCGCGGATTCATGCTCGGAGGTCGCCAGCACGTAGGCAATCTGCGTCAGCTCGGTGACCCCGCTGGAGAGGCATTCGGCAAGAATCACCGGGATCGAGGTGCGCGCATGGGAGCGCAAGGCCGGCGCCGCGGCAGCAACCAAGGCATCCAGATCGAAGGCCGCAAGTGCCAGTGTTGAGCCGCCGTCCGCGCGCTGGGCCTCCGCGGCCGGCAACAACAGCAGATCGCCGGGCTGGATGCGGCGGGCCTCCCGCTCGGTGAATAGACTGCCATCGGCCTTGCGTAACTCGCGCCAGCGGACACCGTTGCCCAGGTGGCGCGCAGCGATGGCCGACAGGGTATCGCCAGCCCGCACCACCACCTGGCGCGGTGCCTGGGCGCTAGCCTGCTCGGTTGCAGCGCCGATCAACAGGCGATTGGCGCCGTCGTCGTAGATCAATGGCAAATTGAGCTGTTCCGACAGCTCTTGCGCGCGCACGAAGCCGTTGGCCATCATCAATTCGGCCACCTCCGCCGCGCTGTCGTCCTCGCCCACGGCAGAGGTCTGGTCGAGAAAGGCCGGCAACAGATAGAGTGGTGCGGCATCGGTGTCGGGCAAAAAGACCAGAGCGTCGCGGGATGCATTCAGCAGTAACCAGCCCTTGTCTTCCACTAGGGAGCGTACCGTCAGGAAGGGCTCCTCGTTGGCCAGTACAGCCCCATGCAGCACGGTACCTACCAGCGCTGCATCAACGCCGGCACCG
>REDK01000146.1 GCA_007693535.1 Chromatiaceae bacterium | reverse complement strand
GAACGACGTTCACCCAGAAAAGGGAAGAGAACAGGGAAGAGAACAGGGCTCTCTAAAATCCTCTAGATCCAGCCCCCCCGGGAAATTGAGAGAGTCGCGCGCGCGCGCACGCGAGGACGCTCCCGTCACCTCGCCGCGCGGACCGATCGCCGAGCCCGATCGTGGACGCGCGCTCTCTGACCCCCAGGGGGCGAACAGCAGCAGAGCGGAGAACCCGCCAACCCCGAACGGGCTGGTCGCGTCGGCTACCGCTGAATCCGCTCCGCCGTGGTGGCAGGCGGAGGCCACCCGGCTACGCCCGGACTTGGATGTTGGTGCGGTGCTGCACTGCTGGCAGAAGTTCGCGCTTCAACATCCAGCCGGCACCCCGGCTGAGCTGGCCGGCCGCTGGCAGTTGTGGGTGATGCGCGAGCGCGCACCAGCACCCGCCCGCGGCCCCAAGGCCGACGCCAACCGACCACGCGGCAGCTTCCTGCATCGCCTGCCGGCGGCCGGGGAAGATCTGATCGCCGACTACGAGGTCCTGCAAAATGATCAGCGATGACGCGCCGGCGTTCGACGCCGAGATTGAAATGGCGATGGGCGTGTATGGCAGGGACAGGCCGTCGGACCTGACGCTCGCCGCCTGGTGGATGGCGCTGGAGCGCTGGCCGCTGGCCGCCGTGCAGCGCGCCCTGCAAGGCCATATCCGTGAGTGCAAGTACGCCCCAACACCCGCCGACATCACCGAACGGCTGGAGGGCAGCGATGGCCGGCCCGCGGCTGCCGAGGCCTGGGCGCTGGCGCTGCCAGCGCACGACGAGGCGCGTACCGTGGTCTGGACCCCGGAGATGGCCGCGGCGTTCGCGCTCGCCCGCCCGCTCTTGCAAGCCCGCGATCCAGTTGGCGCGCGGCAGGCGTTCGTGGCCGCTTACGAGCGCGCGGTCGGCGAGGCGCGGTCGGCGCAACAGGCGGCGCGGTGGGAAGTGAGCCTCGGGCACGATCCGGAACAGCGCCAGATGGCGCTGGATGCGGCGCGCAGCCGCGGCTGGCTTCCGGCCAAGGTCGTGCGGTGGCTCGCGCCAGCGACGCCGCTACAGCCCGCTCAGGCGCTCTCCCAGGCACCTGCCGATCCCGCGCCCGGCATGCTGCTGCTGCGCCGAGCCCTGGCGAGCGCGCGGCGCCAGCAGGCGCAGGCCGCTGCCGAGCAGGCAGCGATCAAGGCGACGCTGCGCGAAGAGCAAGCCGCAGCGCGCGCCGAGCAACGGGCGCGGCTTGCTGCGCTTGACAAACCCTCGCCCGGAGAAAACACTGTAGGTGATACACAAGACACCAAGTGACGCCGCGTTGAGTCATCGCCTTGACCTCGGTCGTTCCTCATCCCGAGGGCCGCACGGGGCCATGTGATTCAACCAGCCCGCACCCGAGCGCAGACGATGCCGAAGTCGTTAACGCCGTACATTCTGGCGCTAGTTCTATCTGCGGGAGCACAGGACCTACCCGCGACACCCTGGCCGACAGACTGGACCGATGCCGCGCGCCAGGCGCAGCGCTCGGTCGCCGAGTTGTATGCCGCGGCACTGCTGGCGAGCGGACGCACCGACCAGGGCGGCACGGCCCCCTGGCCGTGGACGTTGCGGATCAGCGGCCACCTGGCGCATTACCCGAGCCACGCGGCAGCACGGGATGCGCTGGAGGTGGCGCTGCATCGTGGCAACGCCGTCGAGGTCGGGATGCTGGGGATTCCGGCGGCGGCCCTGGAGGACCCGGTGGCAGCGCTGCATCCGCGAGCGAACCTGATGCGCGGGGCTGCGCTGATCGAACAGGCACACACCCGCTATCGGCGGGATGCACTGCGGGCGCTGGGGGCCTACCGCCACAGCAGCGCACGCCAGGCGCGCGCGCTGGGCGCGGCCATCGAGGCGCTGGCCCAGCGCCTCGAGGCATCCGATAGCCAGGCGCCCGTGCGCCGGATTGCTGGCCGGGCCAACGCGCAGGCTCTGCTTGGGTGCGTGCCGTCGGCCAGACGCGAGGTGGCCGCGGTGATCGTCGCCACGGCGAAGCGCTACGGCGTCGAGCCGGCCTTCGCCCTGGCCATCGCCCGGCGCGAGAGCGCATTCAACCAGGCCGCCCTCTCACCCAAGCAGGCCCGCGGTGTCATGCAACTCATTCCAGCCACGGCGAAGCGCTATGGCGTCGATGCCCATGATCTGCACCAGAACATCGATGGTGGGGTGCGTTACCTGCGGGATCTGCTGGCGATGTTCGAGGGTGATCTGCGCCTGGTGGCAGCCGGTTACAACGCCGGCGAAGGCGCCGTGCGTCGCTTCGGTCACCAGGTGCCTCCCTATCGCGAGACGCAGACCTATGTCCCCCTGGTACTCCAGGCACGGGAGGCGTTCCTGCAATGTCAATCGCTCTAATACACACCGAGCCACACACCGAGCCGGCACCAGCCGACCCCGTCACCCGCGCGGTGCGCGAGGCGAATCGCACGGTGTTGCTGCGCGCGCGCGAGGTCGCTCTGCTCGCGCCGGAGCAGGCCGTGGTGCTGTTCGGGTTGCCCAGGCCGTTCGTGGAATGGCTGGCCAGCGCCGACCTTGCGGAGCTTGATCCGCTACTGGAGGCACCGGTGGTGATGTTCAGCTGCCGGGTTCCGGCAAGCGCACTGGCAAACCTGAAAAACAGCAGCCGACATGGCCGGCTGCATGCAGCATTGGCCACAGTCACCGCCGGCAGCAGGCGAGGTAATTGATGGCACAGCGTGGCACCCCGGCGCGCCGCTCAAAGGAAGATGCCGCGCAGTACCTTCAGCGTCTCGAGCGGGTACACCTCGCTCATGAGTTGATCGAGCGCGGAGCACGGCAGTTGTTGGTCTATTGGGCGACGCAGCTACCCGCGGATCGCCTGGTCGGGCTCTACCGCCTGAAAATGAACTCGAACGCGGCACTGTTTCCCTGCGGCTCGATCCCGCGCCTGCAAACAGTCTTGCGCGATCCCTATCGCCATGCGCAGGCGTCGGTGTTCGCCGGAGTGCTATTGCATGAGCAGGGCGCAATGAGCGACCAGTCGCTGTCGCCGCAGATGCTGATCAGGGTCTTCGATCTTTACCGGCGTCTCGACCCCGATCCAATCGGTATAACGGAATGCTTTTTCATCGCCCGCGATCTGCGCACGGGTGCACTGGCCATGCGCTGGTGCGAGCACTGCGAGGTCGGCTACCTGGTCAACGCCCAGTCGCTGCGGTCGGCATTGAACCGGTGTCCAGTCTGCGCGATCGCGCGCTTGCAGGTGCGTGTTGGAGAAATGTCTGCTCGAAACCCTGCTAGGGGAAACGAATGGGTCTGACCAAACAACCAGCTGCGGCCAAGTGTTCGCTCTTTGATCAATTGCAACAGGCGTTTGCCAATGGTCGCGCCGTTCCCCTGCAGTGCTTAGACGCACACAGCGGCCGACCGACAGATACCATCTGTCAGGTTTCTGTACTGCGCGATGGAACCATCAACATCCTTCCACTGGCGATCCTGGTCAGCCCCAGCACGCCGCTGCGGCCGCCATCACCAGCGGAAATGACCAAACTTGTAAAAACTGTCTGTAGCGGGAGCCATCAGGGACAGCGCCACAAGCGACGCCGGGGCCGCTAGGCAACAGCGACATCAGCAGGAGCCTGTTATGACCGCCGCCCTCATCGCGGCCCTGAACGCGCCCGCCGCGTCCGCCTCGCTGCTCACAGCCGACTGGGGTGCCCGAGATAGGCACAGGCGACGTGGACCGACTGCCGATCGTGCTCGACCCCACCGCAGGCCCGCTCGGTGAGTGACGGTGAGAAGCCATGTGAAAACACACGCCGGATGGCCAACATGGCCGAGCGAGATCGGGCAAGCTCTACGCTTCGCCAGACGTTCCCCGCTCGCCAATGCGCCCGGTTATCCGATCACTTACCCTGCTCTGGGCCATCACTGCAACCGTTGGCGTGCCAGTCAACGCCGAGGACCTGTTGCGGCCACCCGGGATCGCGCGAACAGCGCAGATTCCTGGACTTGGCCTGCACGCGGTCGAGACCACCGAGGGACGGCTCGTCTTCTTGTCGACCAACGGTCGCTTCGCCGTTTACGGTGGCACCGTGGTCGATCTCTGGAACGGGGCACGCTTGGACAGTTTCGAAGCGGCGCAAGCCAGCGCGTCTCGTCTGAACATCGAGCGCTTGGGCCTCGATCCGCAGGATCTCGGCGCGATCTCGATTGGCGAAGGACCCGCGACGCTGATCTTCTACGATCCACACTGCCCGCACTGCCAAGGTCTGTTGGCACAACTCGCGGCACTGCACGATCGTTATCGCTTCCACCTGATTGCTCTCCCAGTCCTTGGCGAACCGTCGATCGCAGCCGCGGTGGCGCTCGCCTGCCAGGCAGCGCGCGATCCGGAGGCAGCGCTGCGCCGACTCCTGGACAGGGATTTCAGCGAGTCTGCCGCGCCGCGCGACCCGGCATGTGGCCAACCGGCTGTCCAGCGCGCGCTCGTCACGGCCCAACTGCTCGGCATCGCCGGCGTGCCCTATCTGATTGGCCCATCTGGCGTCATCAGCCAGGGCATTCCGGATGACCTCGAGACCTGGTTGGGGGCCGCCCGGTGACCCGGCCGACTGCCCTCTTGACGGTCGCCATGCTGGGCCTGTCCGGCTGTGCCGGCGGCCTCACTGGCCTGGGCGCCGCATCACGCTATAGCTGTCCTGGCATGCCAAGTCAGCCGCTGTGTCAGTCGGTGGTGGCCATTTACGCGCTGACCGATGGCGCCGGACCGCCCCCAGCCACGGAACGACGCCCCCGGTTGATTCGCCACGAATACCCATTCCCGGCGGGGTCCGGATGGGTTTGGTCAGAACTCCTATGGCAATAAAGCACCTCCACCGCTTGCCGCTTGCTGCATGCCTCACCGCCCTGACGGGCCTGATGAGTGGTTGCGCAGCAACCACGCCGCGCGAGGCCGGCACCACCAACCAGGCGGTGCGCCGCGTCGTCGTTGGCGAGGCCACTGATCAGCGTCCGAGCGAACTGCAACCCGAACGCCTACCGGCCACCACCATGCAGGCCTGGATCGCCCCCTGGGAGGATGCGACCGGGGATCTGTATCCAGCGAGCACCGTCTTCATCGAGGTGCAGCCGGAACGGTGGCAATACCGCGGTGGCGAGGGGATTCCGACCGTGCTAAGGCCACTCCAAGTCGAGCCGCGGGCAGCGCCGCAAACGACGCCTTTACAGCCGAACCTGGACGCAACGCCGGCTCAGTTTCCACTCCCTGACAACCCCAGCACCCAGCCACGCTGGGGCGCTTAGCAACCGACGGAGACCTCCGATGTACAAGACCCTGCAAAACGCACCCTCCCTACCCTCCCTGCTGACCCAGCCCAACCGGGTCGGCATGGTACTGGTGGCCACCAGCCTGCTCATGCTCGGCATGGCACTGCTCGCGCCCGAGGCGCATGCCGGGACTGGCGGTGCCGAATACCAGACCCTCTACGACACCCTGGTTGGCTGGATGACTGGCTATCTCGGTCGTGTCATCGCCGTGGTGTTCATCATCGTTGGCATCATCGCGGGCGTCGGCAAGTCGATCATGGGCTTTGTGATCGGCATCGCGGCCGGCGTTGGAATGTTCTTAGCACCCGACGTGATCGACGCCACCGTCAGTGCCACGCTGCCCGTGTTGGCCATCGTGCCTTTCTGAGCTTCGCGTTGAGTGGTCCGCGGGATGCGGACCACCTGGATTCAGACGACGGCGCACAACCGTGAACAACCGCACCATCTCAGGCGAACGCACCCGCGACCTATTTCCGGTGCTCGCCTACGATCCGCAGACATCTCTATACCTGTTCGATGCGCCGTGCATCGGCTTCGGGTTTTGCTGTCAACCCCTCTGCGGCGTCGACGATGCCGTCGCTGACCGCCTGCTGGTCCTCGCCAACATGGACTGGCCCGCTGGTGCCATGGTGCAGATCGGGTTGTGGACCTCACCCGACTGCGAAGACCAGATTGCGCAGATGCTGGCGATGCGCACACAGACCGATGATGCCCTGTTGCGTGAGGCCACCCATCGCACTGCGCACTTCCTCTCTGGGGGTACGCATACACCGCTGAACGACACCGAGGTCCGCCTGCGCGACATCATGGTGCTGGTGACCGTCCGCATCCCCACCCAGGGGCAGATTCCCCGAACTGAAGCGCAGCGTGAGGCGACGGAATTGCGCGCGACTGCGATGCAGGTGCTGGCCACGGCGGGCCTGCGTCCCGAGACACTCTCGGCCGATCGGTATGTGCGCATCCTGCAGACGATGCTCAACTGGCGGCCGGATGCTGGCTGGCGTGATCGCATCAAGCCGGAGTGTGATCCCAGCCAGCTGATCCGGGATCAACTCTTCGACTATGACTCATGCTTGGTGGTCGATGCCAAGGGCGTGCAGATCGGTGAAGCGGCGCGCGCGCAAACGTTTTCTGTCAAGCGGTTCCCCGACCGTGGGACGTTCGGCCTGGCCGCGCGCTATCTCGGTGATCCGTTCTCCGGGGACCGCGGGATTCGGCACAATCTGCTGATCACCCTCAACCTCCATTTCCCCAACCCCGAGGCGATGCGGGTCGGCATCAGTACCGGCAGTCAGTGGGCGGCATCGCAATCGGCTGGACATCTCGCGCACTACCTACCGCGCCTGGCCCAATGCAAGCACGATTTCGATGCCATGATCGACCAGATCGATCAGGGCAACCGGCCGTGCCAGGCCTATTTGGGGGTGGTCCTATTCACTCCACCAGAAGAAGCCCAAGCCGCCGGCTCGAATCTACGTACCTATTGGCGTGAACTCGGCTTTCAGATCATGCCGGATGTGCACTTCGTGCTTCCGCTCATGCTCAACCTGTTGCCGTTCGGGGCCGATCCAGAGCTGATCACGCCATCGTTCCGCTACCGGACGCTGACAGCCAGTCACGCGGTGCTCCTGATGCCGGTATTCGGCGACTGGAAGGGGGCACGCAGTCCGGTGATGAACCTGGTGGGTCGCAGCGGCCAGTTGATGCAGTTCGACCTGTTCGAGTCGGCCACCAATTACAACGCGGTGATTGCCGCCGCCTCCGGCTCCGGCAAGTCGTTCCTCGCCAACGAGATCATCGCCACCAACCTCGCCGTCGGCGGTCGCTGCTGGATCATCGATGTCGGGCGCTCCTACCAGAACCTGTGCAACTCCCTGGCTGGGCAATTCGTCTCCTTCACCCGTGACTCCGACATCGTACTGAATCCGTTCGAGCTGATCAGCGAATGGAACGAGGAGGCCGACATCATTGCTGCCCTGGTCACCGCCATGGCGGCACCGACCGAGCCCCTGGGCGATTACCGCACCGCCGGGCTGAAGCGCATCCTGAAGGGCCTGTGGGACACGCACGGCCACGCGATGGACATCGACGCCATCGCCGAGGCCATGAAACAGACCGGCGACAGCCGTCTGGTCGACGTTGGCGAGCAGCTGTTTCCTTTCACTAGCGCCGGGGAATACGGAAGATTCTTCAAAGGCCACAACACCATCGCCTTTGAGAAGCCCCTGGTCGTGCTCGAACTGGAGGAACTCAAGGGCCGCGCGCACCTGCAACAAGTGATCCTGCTGGCGCTGATCTTTCAGATTCAGCAGACCATGTATCTCGGTGATCGCGCCCAACGCAAGATCGCGTTGATCGACGAGGCTTGGGACCTGCTCACCAAGGGTGACGTGGCCAAGTTCATCGAAGAGGGCTATCGGCGGTTCCGCAAGTATGGCGGTGCAGCGATCACCGCCACGCAGTCGTTGGCTGATCTCTATGTCAACCCGACCGGGCGCGCGATCGCCAACAACTCGGCGTACACCCTCCTGTTGTCACAGCCGTCACACGCGGTCGATCAGCTCCAACACGAACGCCGCCTGCCGATGAGCGAGGCGGGGGTGTTCATGCTCAAGACCGTCCATACGGTCCCCGGTCGCTACTCCGAAGTCTTGGTCGTGTCCGACCAAGGTGCCGGGGTTGGGCGCCTCATCGTCGATCCGTTCCGCCAGTTGCTCTACTCGACCCGCCCCGCCGAGGTCGCGGCGATCAAGCAGCTGCAGGCGCAGGGACTGAGCGTGGAGCAGGCGATCGGGCAGCTGCTCGAACGCCGGGCACCCGATGGACGCGCCTGAGCGCACGCAGCCGGCAGTGCCCGGTGCCCTGTGGCTGGGGGTGGGTCTGCTGCTCGCTGGGCTGTGCATGGGCGCGGTGGCGCTGCTGGTCGCCGACTGGCGCCTGGCACCGCTGCGCACCGCGCTGGACCAGCGCCCGCCGGTGCTGGTGCTCGATCTGGAATCGGCGCTCAGCGATCAGTCGGCCGAGGACGCCAGCGCGCGGCTGGCCGAACTGCTGCAGATGGCCCGCGAACTCGGCGAGCAAGGCGTGCTGGTGCTCGATGAGAAGGCGGTGCTCTCGGCTCCCCGCCGACTGGTCATTGTCCCCCGCCCTGAAGCGCGGGGCTCGAGGCCATGAGCCTGTCATTGCTCACCGCCCAGTCGCGAGTTTCAACAATTGCACGACCAGCCACGCCGTTGAGGGCGGGAAAGGACAAACGATGGGCATCCAGGATCGCGATTGGTTTTGGAATCACCGAGAAGAAGTCCTAAAGAGTCGTCGCCGTGACCCGGTGCGGTCCGCATCCCGCGGGCCAACCGGGGGTCGCGTGCGCTGGGGCAACTTGCTCTGGACGCTGCGCCAGGCACTGCCCTGGCTGCTGCTGGTCGCCGCCAGCTTCTTCTACATCGGCGAGCGCTTCGTCCTGGCCATCAACGATCAGGTCGCCAAGTGCCTGCCACCCTACACCCTGTTTCTGATCGACCGGCATGACCGGCGCATCGATCGCGATGTGATCGTCGGCTTTCCCGCCGGAGCGCGCATGGGGCCGTTCTTCCAGCCGGACCTGATGGTCGTCAAGCGGGCGGTGGGCCTGCCGGGAGATCACATCGTCGTCGGCGCCACCGAAACGCGGGTCAACGGCATGGTCGTCGGCGAAGGCTTGGACCTGGCTGCGACCCTGGGGCGCCCGGCAGCGGACTTCGTGCGCACGCTGGTGGTCCCCGAGGGGTTCGTCTGGATCATGGGCGATACCCGCGACAGCTTCGATTCGCGTTACTGGGGCGCACGTCCGATCAGTGATCTGATCGGCCGCGCCTGGCCGCTGTGGTGAGCCAGATCTGCAAGACTGCGGCGCTACTGGCGTGCATCCTGGCAAGTGATGCATGGGCAGATATGTTCCACATGGAACTGCGCGCACTACGCGATCAGGCAGGCGCGATTCAGGACGCACAGGCCGAGCAACCACCGCCACCCTGGCTGACACCAGCCCCCCATCAAGTCGGGGTCGAAGCAGGCCACGCCCTGGGCCAAGAGGCGGCGCGATCGCTGCCGGGGCTGGTGCACGAGGACCTGCAAGCGGCCGCAGCCCTGCCCCAACCGCCCGAGGTGCAGGTGACCCTGCTGGTCTCGCGCCAGCTCGGTGAAGCGACTCTGCGCGCAATCTTCTCGGGTGCGGCGCAAAGCGAAACGCCGACGCGGGTGGTGTTTCGCGGCATCCTGCCGGGTGAGTCGCTGATCGGGTTTATCCGCCAGGTCCACACTTGGCTGGATGGCATCGATCCGCCACCACTGGTGGAACTCGACCCGATCCCTTTCCAGGAAACGGGGGCGCGCCTGGTCCCGCTCATGGTCTTGTCCGATGCCGACGGGGAGATCGCCCGGGTCGCCGGTCTCACCGATCCGGGCTGGCTCCTGGAGCAGGTCGCGGCAGGACGCGGCGGGGATCTCGGGACGCGCGGGCCGGTGACCGAGATCAGCGAGCCGGACATGATCGAGGAGATTCAGCGCCGGCTGGCCACGCTGGATCTCGACGCCCTGCGCCAGGGCGCCGTCGAGCGCTTCTGGCAGCGCACCGAGATGACCGAGCTGCCAGCGGCCACCGCGGCCCGCGTGCGCCACCTCGACGCGACAACCGAACTGCAGGCCGATCTGCACGATGCCGACGGCCAGGTCATCTTCCCCGCGGGCACGCGCTTCAATCCCTTTGAGCACGCAGACTTCACGCTGCGCCTGATCCTGTTCGATGCCACCGACCCGCGGCAGGTCGCAATCGCTGAAGACGCCGGCGCGAACATGGGTGGCCGCCGGCCGGTCTTTATCGCCAGCAGGCTGAACCGGGAGGCCGGATGGGACGCGCTGGCGGCGCTGGAGGAGGTGCTCGACGAGCCGGTGTACCTGCTGACACCCGACGTGCGCAGGCGCTTTGCGATCGAGGCGGTGCCGACCGTCGTCGAGGCCGACGGCGGCCGGTTTCGGATCACCGAGATCCCTGTCGATGTCCAGTAGACAGCCTCGCAGCCGCCTGGTCGGGGTCGTGCTGCTGTTCGCCGCCGGGCTCGCCCAGGGGTCAGACCCGACTTGCAGCGATGCGCAGGTGTTCTCCGGCAAGCTCATCACCGACGTGTGCTGGGCCTGCCTGTTCCCCGTGAAGATCGCCGGGATTCGCCTGTTCGGTCAATCGACCCCACCCGGGGCCAGCAACGCGAACTTCTGCACCTGCAATGATCCCCTCGGCGTGCCGCGCTTCGGGTTTGCGGTCGGCCTGTGGGAACCGGCCCGCCTGGTCGAGTTGGTGCAGAGCCCGCGCTGCTCGATGGTCCTCGGCGGCATCCGCCTGCCGCTGGGCAGCCGCCGCCTCATGGGTGAGACCGGCGACAAGGACGGCACCCTCTCCAGCACCGCCTTCTACAACTATCACTGGTATGCGTTCCCGCTGCTGGTCCTGCTCGATCTGTTCCTCGAGGACCGCTGCAATCCAGACGGGTACACCGATGTGGATGTGCTCTACCTCTCGGAACTGGACCCGACCTGGAATCACGACGAACTGGCGCTCTTCACCAATCCCGAGGTGGTGGCCTTTGCCAACCCCGTCGCCCAAGCCGCCTGCCTGGCCGATGCCGTCGCCGCGACCGCCGGGCACCCGCTCGATCACCTGTTCTGGTGTGCCGGGACCTGGGGCGGGATGTACCCGTTCTCGGGCCACCAGACCGCACGTGGCCCGCGTGCCCGCGCCACCAGCCTATGGGCCGCGCGCTCGACAGCCGCCTTGCATCGCCGGGGTCTGGCGCGTCGCACCATGGGCGATCAGGCTCTGTGCGAGTCCCCGATCGCGATGTTCATCCCCAAGAGCCAGTACAAGCTGAGCATGTTCTATCCGCTGCCCCAGACCAGCCGCGCCCACGTGATCGGCGAGAGCACGTTCACCTGGGGCGGAGAGCAGCGCAACATCCCGGGGACCGGCGAGGACCACATCTATCTGCTGTGGCGGTGGAATGATTGCTGTCTCACCTTTTGAGCCACGGCGTCCGCGCTGGGCCCCGCGCGCGTGGGTCATCCTACTGTCGGTGCTCCTCGCATGGACCCCGTGGGCGCTGGTCTGGGGTGATCCCTTTCGCGCCGCGGTCGGCCAGGGACAAGCGGCGGCTGGTGTGGCGCGGCAGGCAGCCCCCGTGCAGGACAGCACGCTGACCCCGTTGCCTGGATGGCAGCCAGGGACTGGGGGCGCAAGCGAAATCGATCTGAACAGCCTCTACGGGCAGGACGCGGCCACGATCGCCGCGGGACAGCAACAGCAGTCGACGCTCCTGCAAGAGCAATCGCCCTATGGCGACGCCTACCGCGCGGTGTTTTCCGGCATCGACAGACCACGCCCGGATATGAACAACGACCCGCTGTGGCGGGGCACGGACGCGGTCCTCGACAACCTCGCCGACATTACCCGGACCTTCGCCGACTGTCAGGAAGTCGTCCACTTCCGCCAAACCCAACGCGAAGTCCATCTCCCGGATGATCACTACTGCCAACGCTTACCCGATCGGAATGCCCGCTGCGAACTGCGCCATGACTATGCCTGGCCGCAGGCAGTGATCCCTTTCACGAACACCGGGCAACGCGCAGCGTGCGAAGAAGAGGATTGCGCCGGCCACTGCCCATTGAAAACCTGCGCAACGCATGGACACGAGGCCCCGGAATGTCAAGACTGGATGGAACGGTGGGCCATAGAAAGTGCATGGGCGCAAGCGCAGCAAGCATGTCTACAGCGTTGTCAGCAACGCAATACCCACCTTCAACAGCGCCGCGCGCAATACCCAAACGCTGAGTGCCTACAGGTGACAGCCGCTGGCAGCACCGTGCGCATCACGCTCACAGACCGCTCCCGCATCATCATGATCGATGATCGATGGGATGCGACGCAGGCCCAGTTGCCCGGGCAATCCTCCCCACCACCCGGATGTGTCTACATGGGAGGCGGCTGGTGGTGCCCCTTTTCCACCGGCGGGCAATGCCAATGGCACAACGGACAGATGTGGTGCGCTTGGTCGCCATCCGCCACCGTGGGCAGGCGGTTGCCATTAACCGGGACCATGCTCGACCAAATGAACAGCCATGGTCAGACCACCTTCTCGCAGCCTATGGGTGCTGGGCTTTGGGGGGAACGGGCGCCCGTGAACGCCGAAGTCTGGTTTCACCCCGTCTCCACCCCAGCAACTGATGTTTGGAGCGGCACCGACGAGTGCATCGCGGCAGCCGGGCTGATTGGCAATCGCTTCTGCACCGGCAGCAGGGTCTGCGAAGACATGCCCGAACTCGCGCCCAGCGGATGCTATGAAGCACCTGGCATTCGCGTCTGCCCAGAGAACATGCAGCCCGCACCGATCGCTGGCGTCAACCCCTTCTGCCGGCGGGTTCGCGTGACGGTCGACTGTGATGGGTTCTACCAAGGTGACATGACGTGCTGGAGCGACCCAGATGGCAACGAGCGGTGTCCAGAAAATACCGGGGGCCACCGGACCAACTGTGAGGTGTTCGAGCAAGACCCGAATTGCGCGCATATCCGCACCACCTGCGTTGAGGGCGCGCGCGACAACGCAGGCAACTGCTTCGTTCATGAAGAGCAGTGGGATTGTGGCAGCTTGTACGGTGTGCCTGTGCTCGAGCGCCAACGCGAGTTGAACTGCGTTGGCCCAGTGCGCTGCATGGGCGAGGACTGTGCCAGCTTCGAGTGGGAGCAATCCCAGGACTTCGCGCAAGCCGCAGCAGCGCTGCAGGCCCTGCAGGCAATCATCGCTGAAGCCAACTGCGACCCGGATTCCGGCGACTGCGAAATCTTCCGGGGCCAAGCCGAGAGCTGCAAGAGCGCAGTCGGCGGTGTGGTGAACTGTTGCCAGCGTCCCAGCGGCGTCAGCATCGGTGACTACATCACCCTGTCTCTGGCAGTGCTGAAGATCGACACCGCCATCATGGGGCTGCAACAGGGGAACACGATCCGCGGGGGCTGGGAGGTCTTGCGTGCACCCGTGACCGAGACCTGGACCGCAGTGCGCACCAGCTTCAGCAGCGTCGCCAACACACTGACCGGCAGCGTCAGCGCCGCCAGCAGCGATGCCGCTGCGCAGATGGGTGTCGACGCCTTCAAGACCCAGTTGATGGGAAACACCGCCCAATGGGCCGCGCAGGTGTTTGGCGATGCTGCCGTCAATGCCCTGTTCAGCGTGGCCGGCACCGGCGGGCAGGCCGTCTCCAACGGCGTCGTCCAAGGGCCGCTGCAACTCGGGGGCGGTGGCGCACTCGTTGGCACCGCCCTACAGGTCGCGATGTGGGCCTACATGATCTACAGCGTTGCCATGATCCTGGTCCAGATGCTGTGGACATGCGAGCGCCGGGAATTCGAATTAGGCGTGAAACGCGAATTGCGGTCCTGCACCAAGATCGGCACCTATTGCAACAGCCGCGTGCTGGGCATTTGCATCGAAAGGCGCGAAACCTTCTGTTGTTTCAATAGCCCGCTGTCGCGCATCATTCAGGAGCAGGTGCGCCCGCAGATTGGGATGCATTGGGGTGTGGCCAGGCAGCCAGATTGCCGTGGGATTCGGCTCAGCCAGCTCACGACGATCGATTGGCAGCAGGTCGATCTCACAGAATGGCTGGCACTCCTCGCTGCATCGGGAAACTTTCCGACTGCAGCCAATCTCGACATCGAGGCCCTCACGGGCAGCGGCAGCCTGTTGGCAGCCGGTGGGCCACGGGAGAATGCCGCCGAGCGTGCTCGTTCCAGAACCGAGGGCTTGGATGCTGAAACATTGCGCAACGAGGCTGAAGCAGAGCACTGGACCGAGATCAGAAGCTCAGTACCCAGGCCCTGAACACAATCAACGTCCACCGAGAAGCCCAATGTCAGCAGAACAACACAACGCCCTGCTAGAGAAGATCGTCCAGCAGCTGTTGGCTGATCAGCGCCGCCAGCGCCGCGGGCAGTGGTTCTGGCGCAGCCTGATCGGTCTCTATCTGCTGGCCCTCCTTGCCGCTGGCCTGGCATCTGGTTGGGAAGGCTGGCGCACCTCCCACCAGCCACATGCTGGCGTCATCAAGATCAGCGGACCAATCGGTCCGAACACCAGCGCCAACGCCGAGCGCATCGGGCGCGGCCTGCGCAGGATCGAAAAACAATCCAATGTTGCGGCCGTGCTGATCGAGATCGAGTCGCCGGGTGGGAGTCCGGGACAGGCCGAGCGCATCGTGCGCGCGATCGAGCGGGTACGGGCGCGGCGCAACCTGCCGGTGGTCGCGGTCATCGGTGACACCGGCGCGTCGGCCGCATATTACATCGCGGCGATGGCCGACACCGTGTATGCCGGCAATGCCAGCCTGGTCGGCTCCATCGGTGTCCGGCTCGACAGCTTCGGGCTCACCGATGCGATGCAGCGGATCGGCATCGAGCGGCGCTTGTTCACAGCGGGAGAGCACAAGGCCATCCTGGATATGTTCTCGCCAGTCACTGATGCTGGCCTGGACCATATCAGCGACACCCTGACCGAGGTGCATGAGCAGTTCATTGCCGTCGTCAAGGCCGGGCGTGGCAGACGCATCAACCGGGACCCGGAACTCTTCAGCGGGTTGTTCTGGACCGGCGCCAAGGCGCTCGAATTGGGCCTCGTCGATCACATCGGCGACCGCCAAGAGGCCCTCGATCACCTTGGACTGGCCCGGGCGATCGACTATACACCCCGCAGCCTTGCGGATTCCTTGAGTGAAGGCTTGGGCGCACTGGCCGCTGCCATGATTGCAAAACTCGGTTGGAGGTGGCACTGAGATGCCCGAAGCCTTCGACGCCATCGCACGATCAGCACAGACGCTGTTAGAACTATGGCAAGCCTCTGGGCTGAGGATCTGGCATGCCATCGCGGCGGCCGGCGTCCTCGGCATCGTTGTTTCCATTTCTATCCTCTGGACGGGGCGTCCCCGCTATCGGCGACAGGATAGCCTGCTTACCCCCGCCGAACAGCGATTCCTGCAATCACTCAGACCGGTCATGGACCGGCGTCTCACAATTTTCGCCAAGGTGCGCGTGGCCGATGTCATTACCCCGCGCAGGCGGGGGGATGGCCGCTCCAGCGAGTGGTGGAGCGATTTTCGCAAAATCAGTCAGAAGCACTTCGACTTTGTGCTGGTCGACACGCACACCAGCGCCATCGTGGCAGCAATCGAACTCGACGACAAATCGCACCACCAGCGCCACCGCCAGCGGCGTGATCGATTTTTGAATACGGCGATGGCCGGTGCTGGCGTCCCGCTGCTGCGCGTCCCGGTCAAACGCGGTTACCGCGAGGCGGCACTGCGCGAACAACTCGATACCACGCTGGAGGCAGCGGGTTATCGGCTGGCTGATTTCCGGCGCCCTGCGAACTCGCCGTAGGTGTCGGCGCTGAGGATTGACATCCTCGCCGCCCTGGCGGACCGCGATCAGACGGTTGGCCTGGTTGTAGACGTAGTGGTAGCGCTGGTCCTCGATCAGGTTGCCGGCGGCGTAGTGACTAGCCCACATGGGCAATCTCGACCTATCCCACCGGCGCGCGCCGGATTCGTCGGTATCGTCTGCTCCATCGCTGGAGCGGGCTGGTTGAATCACATGACCCCGTGCGGCCCTCGGGATGAGGACCGCGCGGGGTCAAGGCGACGACTCAACTTTTCGGCCAGGGGTCAGATCACCGCCCACCAAAGGAAAAAACAGACCTGCGACTGTCGGTGGCATCTGCTCCGGTCTCCTCGATTTCCACCGCGTCCTCATCTCCCGCCGCAGTATCTGCATCGAGATGCCCGCGCCGCAGCGCCGCAGCGCGTGCGCCACGCTCCAACTCCGCGAGTGAGTTGGCGACATCGAAGAAGGCGGTCCGCAGCTGATAGACGACATTAGAGTGTTCGCGATTCTTGATGACCCGCCCGAACCACAGGCGATCAATCATCTGCACCAGTCCGTCGTACTGCTCGATCAGCACCGCGAGGGTCATCATGCGCGGCGAGGCGATCACCAGTTTTGCCCGCAATGGATGCCGATAGGTTGGCTGCGGCAGCCCTTCATGGGCTGCCATCACCGTCTGGTACTTCTTTACGGCGGCATCGATCTGGCTTTCCAGTGCCTCCATCTTGTTATCGATGACCTGCTCCAACGCCTCGACTGCATCCTGGTCTTCGGCCAGTGCATACAGCACGACTTCCAATCCATAGAGTGCATTTGCCGCCCGCCTCAATCCGCGCCTGACCAGGCGCTGGCCATGTTCGGATTGGCACTCGACGCGGTGGAACAGTTCCGGGCGGCTGAAACGGCGGGCGGTCGGACGCCCGCCGCGTGCTGGTTCGTCGGAGCGGGGTCGTGAAGCACGGTCGACAGACATTGGTGGGTCGCGGATGCGTGGGTCAGGAAACGGAAGTGCAGACTACCGGTGCGCGACATCCGTTGCAGTAGGGTAAGCCATGTGAAAACACAGTGGTTTTCGCTCTTACCCCAGACACCCGATTGCGTGCCGTTGCCGAGCATGCTAGCGTCGACATAAGGTCGCCAACCAGTTTCTTACGGGCTGCTCACCCCGTCGGCATCTCGCCGGATGTTGAGCACCATCCGGAGCTTGCTCCGGAAGGCGACAGGAGTCGCTACTGGTAGCTGCCAGGGTTCACGGAAGAACTGCAGAGCACTTCCCATCCGCCCCAGTCCTGGGGCATCGACCTCATCCACCCGACCGGGGAGACACCTCCCTGTCGGGGGGCGTGTCTCCCAACCAATCAGGAGATACGCGATGCGCATGAGACTCCCCCGCCGCTGGAAAGCGGCGATTTGGAAGCTGCGGGACCAAATCCGGCCCCCGCGACTCGTCCAGGTACCGGCCGACGATGACCCGCTCTATACCATGCTGGCCGCGAGGCCAGCTTGGTCGCGCCGACAAGTGACCGCCCATCTCACCAGAGAACAGCGTGTGGAGCAGATGCACCGCCTGCTGTAGGCGCCCGTTTGAGCGTGCGCCGCTATCCGCCCCAACGATCCTGTCGTTGGCATATCACAAGCTCAGAACAACTGAGAGGAGATTCCGATGCGCGGAGTCAACGAAGTCACACTGATCGGCAATGTCGGCCAAGCCCCGGATGTCCGGGCCATGCCCAGCGGTGATCCGCTGGCAAACTTCAGCCTCGCCACCAGCGAGGTCTGGAAGGACAGACAGACCGGCGAAGCCAAGGAGCGCACCG
The DNA here is from genome assembly GCA_007693535.1 of Chromatiaceae bacterium. Taxonomy (GTDB): domain Bacteria; phylum Pseudomonadota; class Gammaproteobacteria; order Chromatiales; family Chromatiaceae; genus Lamprobacter. The sequence continues at coordinate 11,611 of REDK01000146.1, read as the reverse complement.
AGTGGCATCGGGTCGTCGTATTCGGGCCATTGGCAGAAGTGGTCAAGCAGTATGTTGGCAAGGGCTCCCGGCTTTATCTCAAGGGAACCCTGCGCACCCACAAGTGGCAGGACAGTTCCGGCCAGGACCGTTACACCACCGAGGTGGTCATCGCCGGGCGCAGCGGTAGCCTGCTCATACTCGACACCAAGTCCGGAAACGGCATGCCGCCAACGGGTCGCGCGCCGGCCGCACCACAGTCCGATTGGCAGGCGCCGCCGAACTTCGACGACGAAATGCCGTTTTGATGCGCACGGCCTGCACCGCGCGCATCGTCGCACGTATCCCAATAGGACGTGCCGTCGCGCGGAGCACTGAGAACCTGGCACACACCCGGCGGCAGGAGGCCGGCGTGCCGCGACTGACCCATTCGCCCAGCTGAGGCTGGGCACATCATCACCCCGCCGGGGAGTCCATCACTCCCCCAGGGATTGGTGCGTCTCCCCGGTTAACAACCGACGGAGATCCACCATGTTCAAAAGAGCAACTAAGACCAAGGCAAAACTGCGCGCCGCGCTGTTCGGCCCGAGCGGCGCTGGCAAGACCTTCACCGCATTGCGCATCGCCACCGGCCTTGGTGGTCAGATCGCGGTGATCGACACCGAGCGGGGTTCGGCGTCCAAGTACGCCGACCGGTTCGAGTTCGACGTACTTGAACTCGGCCGCTGCACCATCGAGGAGTATATCGGTGGCATCCAGGCCGCCGGCCAGGCCGGCTACCAGGTGCTGGTAATCGATTCGATGAGCCACGGCTGGCAGGAGCTACTGGCCGAAATCGACCGGCTGGCGGCGACCAAGTACCGCGGCAACACCTGGTCGGCCTGGAGCGAGGGCACCCCCAAGCAGCGCCGACTGGTGGATGCCATCCTGACCTTCCCCGGCCACCTGATCGCGACCATGCGATCCAAGACCGAGTGGACCACCCAGACCAACAACAACGGCCGGCAGACGCCGGTGCGGGTTGGTCTGGCGCCAGAGCAAGGAAAGGGAATCGAGTACGAGTTCGATCTGTTGCTCGAACTCACCCAGGACCACCTCGGAACGGTGTTGAAGGACCGCACCGGCAAGTTCCAGGACCGGTTGCTGGAGAAGCCCGGCGAGGACTTCGGCCGCGAACTGGCCGCCTGGCTGCAGGGCGGCGCGGAACCGCCAGTCCGTCCGGTGTTGAAGTCGGTACCCGGCGGCGCGCCCGTCACCGGACCTGACGCCGCGCGGGCGACCGATGGTGTGGACCCGAAGATCGCCACCTTCGTCGGCAAGGTCATCGCGCGCGCCCAGCAACTCGGCAACTTCGCCGAGGCCGAGGCGCTCCTGCGCAGCCGTCTCGGCGACAACCAGCTCGCCCTGGACTTCGCTATGGGCCAACTGACCCTGACCACAGACCATGAGGCTGCGTAACGCCTCACCTACCTGATCCACCCCCCGGGGCACCTGCAGCCCCTTGGGGGCCTGGTACTCCGGGCAACCACAGGGCACCACCATGAGAATTATCAACCTGTGCCAGCGCAGCCCAGAGTGGCTGGCCTGGCGCGCGCAGGGCGTCAGCGCCTCCCAGGCGGCCGCCATCCTCGGCCGCTCGCCGTTTCAGACCGCATGGAACCTTTGGGCGGTGCGGGTCGGTCTGCTGCCTGAACCCGACCTCAGCAATAACTTTTTCGTCCAACGCGGCGTGCAGTTTGAGGATCAGGCGCGCCAAGGATATGAGAGCCGCCACGACGAGCTGGTGCTGCCGGCCTGTGCAGAGCACGGCGGGCACCCGGTGCTGCGAGCCTCCTTCGACGGCATCAACAGCGCAGGGGAACCGGTCGAACTGAAGGTGCCGTGGCAGCAGGTGTACCAGAAGGTACTCGCCGAGAAGGAGCGCTCTGCTGCCTACCAGTACTACTGGGTCCAGGTGCAATTCCAGATGGCAGTGGCCGACAGCGCCAGTGGATGGCTGGTCTTCGACCCCTGCCACGCGTCGGCCGGCGCCATCGACTTCCAGATCCCGCGCGATCAGGCGTTCATCGAAAGTGAACTGATCCCTCGATGCCTGGAGTTCTGGGAACTCCTCGTGCAGAAGAAGGAGCCAGCCAAGGACCCGGCTCGCGACTTCTTCGTTCCCGAGGGAGCACAGGCAGTAGCCTGGGGCAACCTCGCCCAGCGCTACCGTCACCTCGACCACCAGCAGGCGCGCCTGGCGAAGATGGCCAAGCGAGTCGCCGAGGAGATGAAGACCGTCCAGGGGGGGCTCGTCGAGATGATGGGCGACTGGGTACTCGCGGAACAGGACGGTATCAAGGTGACCCGCTATCGACAGTCATCGGTGAACTCCGCCGGCATGCTGGCGGAGTTGGTGCCAGAGATACCAGCGGAGGTACGGGCTCGGCACACCAAGACCGACTGGCGGGTCCGACTCACCGTCGCTAAGGCCAGGGACAAGACCGCACTGACGCCCTCAGCAGAGAAGCCAAGGCGCACCCGTAAGCTACGCGCGGCGTAGCGAGAACGCCACTGCCCCAGTACGCACCGGTGGTGATGCATACCGACCGCCACTGATGGCGCGGTCGGTCTCGAACAGCCGGATTTCTTCGCTTGCGGGATGCAAGCGTTCAACTGGTAGCTGCCAGGGTTCAGGGAAGAACTGAAGAGCACATCCCAACCACCCCATCGGGGAGTCATGACTCCCCCCGGGGCAGGCGTGTCTCTCCGGTCCCAAACCGACGGAGAGCACGCATGTACCAGCGCTTCCATGTCGCCACGGCTTTCGAAGTCGAGGCCCCACCGGGATTCGAGATGATCGGCTTCGCCGATCCAACCCACCCGCAAATCCCGGTCCGCAAGGACTACCACTTCAGACGCGAGATCCTGCGCAACATCCTGGCCTATCTCGCGGACCCGCTTGGCGACGGGCTCTATCTCACCGGCCCGACCGGCGCTGGCAAGACCAGCGCCATGATGCAGGTCGCCGCGCGGCTCAACTGGCCGGTCCAGGCCATCAGCTGCCATGGGCGACTGGAACTGTCCGACATTGTTGGACAGTTTGGGCTGTTCCGGGGAGAAACCCGGTTCGTGCATGGCCCGCTCAGCATCGCCGCTCGGGAAGGCCACATCCTCCTCATCAATGAGGTGGACCTGGCCGATCCGGCTGAACTGGCCGGGCTGAACGACATCATCGAGGGCCAACCGCTGGTCATCGCGGAGAATAACGAGGTGATCCGCCCGCACCCGACGTTCCGCCTGGTGGTGACAGGGAACTCGGCCGGTGCCGGTGACAACAGCGGCCTCTACCAGGGTGTCATGCGGCAGAACATTGCCTTCATGGACAGATTCCGGGTAGTGCACGTCGACTACCCGGAGCCGGACATTGAGCAAGAGATTGTTCAGGGCGCGGTGCCCCGCGCCAACGGGGAAATCCTCGGCAAGATGCTGGAGGTTGCCACGGAGGTCCGCCGACTCTTTACCGGCGACAGCGACCCCGACCGCGACGCCGGCGCACCGCCACTGACACTGACCATGTCCACCCGAACCCTGGTGCGCTGGGCGGCGCTGACAGTAGCGTTCAAAGGGGCGCCGGGTGTACTGAAGTACGCCCTACAGCAGGCACTGACCAACCGCGCAGGGGCTGAGGAACGCGAGGCAATCCATCGCATTGCCGAAGACGTTTTCGGTGACTTGTGGTGGGGCTGGCCCGCGCAGCAGGAGGCACAAGGATGAGCGCAACAGCGTATCAACTCTGAAGAGACACCGCGCTCGGAACTCGGCGACGACGAGTCGAGCGACTACTTCTGAACCAAGAGCAACCAAAGCCCGGCGGCGTCAGTGCACGCCGCCCGGCGTGTGCAGGCGTCATGCGGGCGAGGAGTATGTCATGCACACCCTCACCGCGATCACCGACCGCATCACTTTCGTCATGCTGGTCGTCAGTATCTGGTCCGGCCGGAAGAAACTCAGGGGTGAAGACCTCGCCCTCGATGGGCGACTGCCACCTGAAGACCTGATCTCGCTCGGCTCCAAGCGGGTTTGCGACCCCGAGGCGCTACGAGTGTTTCACCGGCTGAAGAAGGCCGCCGAGCGTATCTGTTTGCAGAAGGGAACCCGCTTCATGGGGGGATTTGCAGTCGAGCAATCAGCAGCCGCAGCAATTGCCGAGGAACTGGCGGCGATCAAGCATCTTTTCGATGCTGAGATCACGCAATTCCGCGCCAACTATGACCAGGCGCTTGACGCCTGGATCGCTGCCCTGCCCGATCGACACTGGGAGGCACCGATCCGGCGAGCGATCGAACCGGCCGACATCGTTGGCCGGCGCTTCGGCTTTCGTTTCGATCTGGTCAGCATCACCCCGGCGCCGAATGCCGGCACCCTTGGCGAAGACATTGCGGCCCTCGGCAACGGCGTCTTCGATGAGGTCGCCCAGTGGGCACGGGAACTCAAGGACAGCTTTGCGAGCAAGCCAACGCTGAACCGGCGTGCGCTGGGAACCTTCCGGCGTATCCGGGAAAAGATGGATTGCCTGTCCTTCGTCGATTCCCGCATCCAGCCGGTGGTCGATGCGATCGACCAGTGGTTCGCGCGGGTGCCGGCGACCGGTCAGATCAACGGTGCAGTCCTCACCGAAGGCTTCGCCTTGGCGCTGCTGCTCAGCGACCCTGAGCGCATGGCGCTTTTCGGTGCCGGGGCCATCGAGGTCCTGGCAGCCGCCGCAGACGAGGCCATGGAAGTGACCGCGCAGTCGGCAATGGCTGCCGTGGAACAGCCGGCTGCGCCCGATGATCCGTTCGCGGACATTGTGGCGGACTTCGATCTGGCTACAACGACCACTTCTCCGCAGACCCAGACCGAGACCCAGACGCCGGTCACCCCGCCGCCCGCGGCAACCAGCGACTGGTTCTTCTAACCATCTCATCACTTTCACCCCCTCGGGGCACGACGCCCCGCCGGGGGGTGGCGTGCCCCTGCTGCAAGCGAGGCACGCATGTCATCAAATCCATTCTTCAACGCCCTACCCATCGTCGCCAGCGCCTACGGGCGCAAGTTCGGTGTGGAGGTCTATGTCGGCGGCGACCAGGCCTGCGCCGACGGCAAGCGGATCATTATCCCCGCCATCACGGACACCGCCGCGGCGCGGACCATCGCCTGGGGCTACCTCGCCCACGAGGGCGCGCACGTCCGCTGGAGCGACATGGACGTGGCCGTGCAGGCGGCCCGCGAGGGACCGCTGGTGAAGGCGCTCACGAACATCCTGGAAGACGTGCGCATCGAGCGGCGCATCATCGCGGCCTATCCGGGCACCCGGGCGACGCTCAAGGCCATGTGGACCGCCACGGTCGAGAACGGCGACCTGCAGCAGCCGGACCCGCAGGCCGGCGCCGGGGCGTGCCTGTGCATGGCGATCCTCTGGATCGTCCGCGCCGAGTATGCCGGTATCGACGCCTGTGCCGACGGCGCACGCGCCGCCTGGGCCTTGATCGGGGCGCTGTTCCCGGCGGCGGTGTGCAGCGGTCTTGCACGCCTGCTCCCGCAGGTGGCGACCCTGGTCAGTTCCGCCGCGGCACTTGATCTGGCCCGGCGGATTCTGGCCATGCTGCAGGCGGCCAGCCAGGAACCGCCGCCGCACAGCGACCAGGCCCAGGGCAGCGACAGCGACCAGGCCCAGGGCAGCGACAGCGACCAGGCCCAGGGCGATTCGCCTGGGAATCCGGGGGATTCGACCGAAACGACCCCTCGGAGCAGGCCGGCAGCAGCAAAGCGCCAACACCTGCGCGATGCCATGGACCAATCGGTCCTGCCGGACGACCCGATGACGAGCATCCGCCAGCGGCTGTCGGACGCGGCGGACCGCGGCCAGCAACGCAACCAGCCGCTCTACCCGGTGGTGGAGCCTTACGAGGGGATACCTGGTATCGGCCAGGCCCGCTTGGCAAGGATTGAGGAAAGTTCGCGTCGCATCCGCGTACGACTCGCGGCGCTTGTGGAAGCGCATCGCCAGACGCGGCATCGCGTGGTCGAGCGCGGTCGGCGCCTAAGCGGCGCCCACCTGCACCGGGTGGCCACCGGCAACGGACGCGTGTTCGCCCGCAGGGACCGCAAGGCCGCACCCAACACCGCCATCCATCTACTGATCGATCTCTCCTCCTCCATGCTTGACGGTGAGAAGGATGAGATCGCCCTGGATGCGGCGCTAGCGATTCTGCTGGCGTTGCAAGGAGTCACCGGGGTGTCGGTGGCCGCCACCGCGTTTCCCGGCCTGCGCACCGGCAACCAAGGCGTGGTGCCCCTGTTGCGCCATGGAGAGCGGGTCGCGGCGGTTGTTGGCCGGTTCTTCCAGAGCGGGCGCTACTTCACGCCAATGACCGGAGCGCTGTGGTTCGCAGGGAGCGACCTGTTGGCGCGGCCGGAGCCGCGCAAGGTGATCATTGTCGTCACCGACGGGAAACCGGACGACCGGATCGGCACGCAGAAGATGATCTGCAGCGCCACCGCCGGCGGTCTGGAATTGATCGGCATTGGCATCGGCGCGGCGGCAGCGGGACCGGTCGCCAAGATATTCCCCACCAGCGCATGGATCGCGAAGGTGTCGGGCCTACAGGCCGCCCTCTTCGAGGTGGCCGAGAAGATGTTGCTGCAATAGCGCCGCGGGCGCCGGTCCATCTCGGATCGGCGCCCGGCGCGGGAGGAGTTGTTGCCCTGTGCAGGCTTGACGCCAGTGCAGCGCAACACCGTCTTCCCCAGCTCGATGGAAGCGAGTTGCCAACCGTAGCTGGTCGGGGTCCATGGCCGGACTGAAACAGCCAACCAACCGCCGCTCATCTGCGGCCACCATCCACCCCACGGGGACCTCGCGCCCCGTCCGGGGTGCGCGTGTCCCAAGCCTTAATCACTTACCCCATGGGGAGACTCGCACTCCCCCACGGGCAGGCGCGTGTCTCCCCCAGGAGACCACGCCAAATGAAACAAAGATCATTCCCATTCGCTGATGGGCGATTCGAAGAACTCGCTTTGAGCGAGAAAGAGATAGTAGAAAAGGCCATCAGATGCCTCGAGCAGAGATATCTGGTATCCAGGAAAATGCTGTCATCTCCTCGGGAGGTCGAAGACTTCTTAAGACTGCATTTGACCGGATTGAAGTACGAGGTGTTTGCCTGCCTCTTTCTCGATAATCGTCATCGCGTCATCACATATCAGGAGCTGTTTCGCGGCACCATCGATGGGGCCAGCGTTCATCCGCGCGAAGTCGTCCGCGAGGCGATGCGCTTCAATGCCGCGGCAGTAATCTTTGCGCACAATCATCCCTCTGGTGTCGCCGAGCCGAGCCAGTCGGACCTGCGCATCACCGCGCGCCTGAAGGACGCCCTGGAACTGGTCGAGGTGCGGGTTCTGGATCATTTCATCATCGGCGAAGGGATCGCGACCTCCTTTGCAGAGCGCGGACTGCTCTAACCGGCGCTGAGCGGGGTCCATGGACGGACCGACATCAGCAGCACTTTCCAACCCCTTGCGGGCACTGTGTCCCGCAAGGGGCATGGTGCACCGCGTTGACCCGCCATCAGGCAGGAGTACGCGATGTTTGAGCTGGAGTACGCGGAGAAATGCGAGAGCAGCCTGAACCAAGAACTGGACCAAGAGGCTGCCCTTCGAGCAGAACTTTTGGATGAGGCCCGCGCCATCATGGCGGCCCAATCTCATAAGCCGCCCACGCGGCTGCATCTGTGGGCTCTAATATCAGCCCTGGATGGCAGCCCGCTGGAACCACCACCGACCGTCTACGGGCAGATGACGCTGCCCTTTTGCGACGGTGGGCGGTGCGACTGATGGCCGCCGCGATTGATGGGGCTGTCGTCCGCGCGGCCGCTCGCGGCCGCTGGGACCGCATCCTGCCCATCCTCGCCCCGGAGTTGGAGCCAGCCCTGGCTCGGCCGGGGCGCCACGGCCCGTGTCCACTCCATGGTGGGCAGGATGGGTTCCGAGTGTTCCGTGATGTCGCTGTGACGGGCGGTGGCATCTGCAATACATGCGGGGCACGGCCGGATGGCTTTGCGCTGCTCATGTGGCTGCGCGACTGGAACTTCCATCAGGCCGCAGAAGCGGTCGCTGGCGTACTCGGTCTGGACCCGAAGGCGCCGGTGCCGATCCTGCGACCGCCACGGAAAGCTGCCACTACCCAGCCACGGACAACCGTGGATGCGCGCAGTGCTCTTCGCCGGGTCTGGGCGAATAGCCTGCCAGTCGACCACCCCGGCGCAGGCGTGGCCCGACGGTACTTGGAGCGGCGCGGCATCTGCGCCGACCTTGACCCAAGGGTGGTGCGATTGCATCCGCGCTTGGCCTACTACGACAGCAACTTACGCTGCCGGGGACACTACCCGGCATTGGTCAGCCGCTTCTTCAGCAGCCATGGCACTCCGATTGGAGTGCACCGCACCTACCTCGAAGCGGACGGCCGCAAGGCGCTGGTGGCTCAGCCGAAAAAGATGATGGTCCCGATCGGAAGCCTTACAGGCGGCGCGCTCCGCCTCTTCCCGGCGGGACCTCGGTTAGGGATCGCCGAGGGCCTGGAAACGGCGCTGGCCGTGCGCATGGCGCTCGGCTGGCCCATGTGGGCCGCCACTACGGCGGTGCTTCTGGAACGTTGGATGCCGCCACCGGGTGTGGTCCATGTTGGCATCTTCGCTGATCTGGACCGCAGCCGACGGGGACAGGAGGCTGCCGCAGAGCTGGCCGAACAACTGCGCGGGCACGGACTGCAGGTCACCGTGTTCCTGCCGGACGGACCGATCCCGGCCACGGCCAAGGGCCTGGACTGGGCTGACGTGTTCAGCCGTCGCCGCCCATGCTCCACCGCGGCCTGAACGGCGGCCAACCTACACCCCCCTGTGCAGTCGCACCTACCCCGGCATCCGCCGGGGTTTTTTCCCCGCCTTCGCGCGCATGCGCTGTGCTTGTTTTGCCCTGCAGGTCTGGCAGCGGGTCATGCCTGGCTCGGCCGAGGAGCGCTCGCACCTCACCGGCCGTCCCGTTAGGCTTGGCCGCATGGAGCAGCCGCCGCAACACCGCTATTGGGTCAATCCCGAGAAGGCCCGCTACTACCAGGTCCACCTGGACCGGGACCTGCTCGGCGACTGGACCCTGCGCACGGTCTGGGGCGGCCTCGGGTCGCGGCTCGGTCGCATGCACTGCACTGGTGTCGCCTCCTACGAGGACGGTATCGAGCAGGTCCAGGCGATCGCCAAGCGTCGCGCGCAGCGCGGGTATCGGTGCCAGGACCGCGGAGAGTGAGGGCGCTGCCGAGAAGCCATGCCCGATCGCGGCGGTGACCGGCGATTATGATCAAGACCATTCATCTGTCGTTCCCTGAAGTAAACAGGTCCGGAAACATCACAATATCGCAATGTATTGGCTCCATGTCCTCGTCCTCGTCGCCGTCTACGCTGCTGGTCTCGTCGCTGGTGTCGCGAGCAGCCCCATCTGAAACCATTTTCGGAAACAGCACCAGACGCACGACGGCAATGACGATGTCAATCACGACTGCCAGCCCGCCAAAAACAAAAAGGCCGGCAATAAATCCGGTCGCAACCCCGAGCAGCGTTTCGACTAGCATGGCGGCGTCTCAATGACGCGATGCGCCCTTTTTTCCAAAAGAAATGACGAATGCCAAGGCCGGCGCACTCAGACCAAAACCGATCGATAGCGGCACCAGCACATGAACGGCCCGCAGGCCAAGCACAAAGGCCAGGATGAAGCCCAACAGCGTCGCGCCGACGAACAGAACGAGATAAAAATATCGGCGGCGCCATGAAATAGTCACGATGCACTCCTGCTTGCAATCAGCGCAGCAAAGGTCTCGCGCCGTTGTTTCACCTCAGGGACGTACTGCTGAGTTTCACGAAACGGTGGAATCCCGCCATGCTTCTGCACCGCGCCAAGGCCCGCGTTGTAGGACGCAAGCGCCAGATCGACGTTGCCGTTCAGTTGCCTTAGACGCATCATGTAATATCGCACCCCACCGCGAATGTTCTGGGCTGGGTCGAATGCGTCTTGGACTCCCATGTCCCGTGCTGTGCCGGGCATCAGCTGCATCAGGCCCTGGGCGCCACGTGGCGAGACGGCATCAGGCCGGTAGTTGCTCTCCTGCGCAATGATCGCGTGGATCATCGCCGGGTCTGCACCGAACTCTCTGGCATAGCGCTGCACCAGCGGGTCGTAGCGCTCAAACCCCTGCACATGATTCCGCGGCAGCCGCGCGGCGGCAGCCGCCGGGACCTGCGGCGCGCTGCCTCCTGCGGGTGCCGGCGGTTGCGGGCGGGGCGCCGGGGCCTGCCCGTTATAGGCGCCGATCAAGCGCAGATCGCTGGAATCATGCGTGTGCGTCGCCCGACGCACGAGATTCGCGATGTTGCGACCGCGCTCGGGACTGTCGGCCTCAGCGATGACCCGCGCACGCAGATCTCTGGTGCTGACCCCGGCAGCATCCGGGTCCAGAAAGGCACCACGGCTTGCGTTGTAGTAGTCGAGCTGCGCCTGGGTCAGACCGAAGCCTCGCGCCTCCTCGGTCTCGGCAGCAACGACTGCCGCCACCATCTCGGAGCGGGCATCCCCGGCGGCCTGCACCGCGGCCGACCATACCTCGGAGACGTTCGCGCCTGGTTTTCTTAACTCAGAGTACAGGGTGCTGATCCCTGCCCAGGCTTTCGCCCCGAGCGTGGCCGGCCCGCGCGCCACCAGTTTGCCCGCGGTCGACAGCAGGCCCGCAGTTTCCTGGGTGGCGATCTGCGCCGCTGGAGGTGCGAGAGTGATTCGCCGATCGATGTCTGCCCCGAGGCGCTCGCGCACGCGCTGGCGCTGTTGCGTCTGCGCCTCCCAGTGCGACCGTCGGCGCTGATAATCGGCATCGGCCGCAAAGTCTGACATTGCGTCCGGCGCATTGGCAAACCGGGCTTCGAAGCCAGCCGCACTTTTGGCGACCTGCCCGCGCACGCTGGAGGCGCTCGCGCGCGGATCGACGTACCCGCTGGTGGCCCACGCCTCCTGCGCTGCGCCGTGCCCGGGCACCTGCGCTCTCAGACCGGCGTTGGCGCCAGGCTGGATGTCCATGATTGGGCTGCCGAACACCTGGCTCAGCAACTTCATCTTGGACGTTCTCGCGTAATCCTGCTGGGTGGCATCGAGCTGACGCCGGGTCGGGTGAAACCCCCCGAGCACACCAATCATCGCCGCGCCACGGGCCGCGTCCGGGTCCATGTGATGCGTGTACAGGGGATGTTCAGCCCAGTATTGATGGTCGCCGGTCAACCCCAGATTGGCGATGACTTGCTCGCCATCGCGCATGATCTGGTCCCGGTCTGGGGATTGATTGAACGCACGCCCGATCTCAATCGCGCCGTAGCGGCCCGAAGCCCCTGCGCGTCCGAGTAGCGTTGCCGTCGACTGGTAAGTCCGGCTCGCCTGGAGTGCATCCGAGGCATCTTGGGCCAGGCGCGACGCCGAGCTATCCGATTGATTCTCGACAAACACGTTGCTTTGCCCGGCTGCATGATCCTGGGCCAGCGCGTGCTTGAGGCCGGATTGGAATTGTTCGCTGGCGCCAACCGAT